>JACDAE010000358.1 GCA_013695595.1 Ktedonobacteraceae bacterium
ACCCTGTTCGATGAACTACGCAAACACCTGAGCAAGCTCAGGCGGCTAGATCTTATTGAGATATGGTACGATAGTGCGATTATCGTCGGCTACAACTTTAAAGATATTATTAAAGCTCATATCAGTAAAGCTGACATCATTGTGCTACTTGTCAGTGCTGATTTTTTTGACTCCGACCAGTGTTTCAATGTGGAAATGCCTTATGCAAACGAACAACACCTGAGTAGAAATGTGCCAATCATCCCGGTACTCCTGCGCCCGGCAGACCTGCAAGATCCTCCACTCGAAAAATATAGCCTCCTACCCCAAAATGGTCAGGCAATAACCGTCTGGGATAACCTCGACCTGGCCCTGACCGAGGTCGCACAAGGCATTCATCGCGTAGTTAAGGAGATTACAAGCCGCTTATCCAATATCATTTCTGTCAGACGCCCACGATTTCCTCTCAGCAATCTCGCATACAGGCGCAATCTTTTTTTCACGGACCGCGATAATATTCTAGAAGCATTGCATCACACCTTCACCTCAGAACATACTCCGCAGACACAGATGCAAGCACTTTATGGGCCAGTCGGCATCGGCAAAACGCACATTGCCATAGAATACATGTATCGTCATCAACAGGAATATCAAACAACTTTGTGGCTCAATGCCAGTCCTCCGGAGCTTTTGAGCGCACATGTTCTCGCTCTGGCCGATTAATTAGACATTCATGCACAAGAGAGTATGGATGAACAACAACGCATTGACGCGATAGAACGCTGGCTACAACAGCATGATCGCTGGCTCCTGGTAATTGATAACCTGGAAGATTTTTCTTTGTTGGATCGGCTACTTCCTTTGAATAGCCAGGGGCATGTGCTCTTGATCACACAATCACAAACAATCGGGCAATTTATCTCGCGCCTCGCAGTTGACCAGATGAGTATTGAAGATGGCGCACTCCTGTTGTTACGTTGCGCTAACATTATCGCAAAGCAGGATTTGCTGGACACCGCTTCAGAGGCTGATCACCTGCAAGCAATCAAGATTGCGCAAGAATTTCATGGCTATCCGCTGGCCCTTGATCAGGCTGGAGCTTATATTGAAGAAACACAGCGCTCGCTCGCATCGTATCTTGAGCTGTATCAAGAGAGGCAGGCGCTCTTTCTGGGAAGACGTGGGCGTATGGCAAGCGATCATCCAGACCCGGTAACAACCATACGTGTGCGCGAAAAATATGCTGACTTGTTGGAACAGATAGAGAGACACGAGGCTGAACATTTGCAGGTAACACAGAAACCAGAAGACTTCCCCTCAACAGAGCCACCCCAAAGCAATCAACAATCATAGGAAACTTTTACAAAATAGAGGCTAACCCATCTCTCTTCAGTGGCTTCGTCTTCCGCAAACCTTTGTCATTTTCCCTTTTGGTCTTATCAGGTTTCGTCTTATCAGATTTGCGCTTGCCATCTTTTTCCTGCTCCGCTCCATCAATCGACCACGTAACCCGAATAGCACTTGAGGCAACATTACCAGCAACCACCCAGGCTCTTCTATTCCTGCATCTATATTCATCTACCTGGAGGGGGTATATGTTAGGAGAAGGAGGGCACGGATGTATGAGATTACATTACCACACATGATAGCTGTTTTTACGCAA
The DNA here is from genome assembly GCA_013695595.1 of Ktedonobacteraceae bacterium. Taxonomy (GTDB): domain Bacteria; phylum Chloroflexota; class Ktedonobacteria; order Ktedonobacterales; family Ktedonobacteraceae; genus JACDAE01. The sequence goes on from JACDAE010000358.1 coordinate 1,643, forward strand.
ACATTCATCATGTTTCCTCCTTTCAGGATACGCGTCCATGGGCGCAGACATAATCTACACAACGAGGTATTTTCATGCCTTAATAGCAAAGAATTTCACTTCATCTATATAAGGCTAATTTCTTTATACAATAAAAAAATGGTGTCAGGGATTCAAATCAGACAAAAATGAAAACCCTCATCGATAGTTTTACCATACAAATGTGAAACCTTCAACATACATAGATTACCACAGATGGGGGTCCTGTACTCTATGCTTAATCCCCAAAAATTGGGATGGGCCTTACAACTGAATCTCCGTTTCTCGACTGCTCAGAAAGAAGAGGAAGGGGTAGGCTTAAGGCACTCCGGTTCGCCTACAAGCACCTTCCCAACTAAGTAGTCGAGGTTCCGGACAAGAGCGCCGGGCCTGAGTAAAACACTCTCGGTCGAGAGTAACGTTCCTCGTTCGGCATGCTGAGCAAGGACGGAGCACTTGTCCATTGCCCCTGATGCATTGGACGGCGAAGCCAAAGCAGTTGACTCATGAGAGTTTTCTGAGTTGCGGTGGAGTCCAGATGCAAGCCTCTGGCTAGAAGCCAGAGGTGATTTACATTGATTACCGTCTATACAAGAAGGAGAAGAAGAGCATGACACGCATTACAACTGACAAAAACCTCGTCACCCACATCAACGTCTTCACAGTTTCCCCAGAGAACCAGCAACAGCTCGTCGATCTGCTCGTTGAAGCGGCCCAAAGCACAATCAGGAAGCTTCCTGGTTACATCTCAAATAATTATCACAAAAGTCTGGATGGAACGAAAGTAACCACCTATGCCCAGTGGCGTAGTCAAGCAGATTTCGAGGCGATGTTGCAGAGTCCTGAAACTGCTCCCCAGTTCCAAGCCCTCTCACAGCTTTTCACGAGTTTCGAGCCCCATCTCTATGAGGTCGTCTTTGTTGATGAGGCTGTAGCTGAGTGAGGTTTCCCCTTTAGCCTCGCATCTTCATGCCGGACAGATAAAGAAGAAGGGACACGTCGGACAGCGAGCGTTCGATCTCGTCATAGAGCCGCTGCTCCTTTTTCAACGTGATCCTCACCCGTTTTTGTGGAGACCCCAAAGAGGGGATTTAGCACATCAATTGTTCGTACGCAAAT
>JACDAE010000386.1 GCA_013695595.1 Ktedonobacteraceae bacterium
GTGCTTCCCAGGGCTATTGAAACGCCGTCTTCCTTCTGGAGACAGCCCGCAAAACACACACGATCTCCCCGAAGCGAGCGCCGCTTGCGCAAGGAAGGACGATATTTCAATAGCCATGAGCGCTTCCATCATATAGTTTGACGTTCCTAAGATATTTGTGCTAAATTACAAAGCAACAGGTCATTGTGAGAGAATGAATACGAGAGCCGATATATCCTACAAAAAATGAATGCCTCTTTTTAAAAGGAGAAAGTGCATGAATCAGGGAAAAATGGGTACTCAATCTGGCACAGATGTTGAAACAGATGGATTAAAAATTATTGGTGCTGGTTTTGGGCGAACCGGTACGCGATCTCTGAAGGAAGCTCTCGAAATACTTGGCTTTAGTCCTTGTTATCATATGGTAGAAGTATTTGAGCATTCCGAACACCTTGCTTACTGGGAAGCGGCTTCCAGAAATGAGTTGATGGATTGGAACACTATGTTTCACGACTATCCAGCAACAGTTGATTGGCCTGGTTGTACATTTTATAAAGACCTCATGGTAACCTATCCTACCGCCAAAGTTCTGCTAAGCGTACGTGATCCTGAGAAATGGTATGAAAGTGTGAAAAGCACTATATATCAAGTAAGTAAAAGGGAAATTACTTCCTTCAGTGCGTCGCCTTCCTCATTTTTAAACTCTATACAACCTGACATAGCTTCTATCAAATCTGTGATTGACCGACTTATATGGGATGGTACATTCCATAATCGCTTTGAGGATAAAGAGTATGCGATCTCTATTTTCAATCAGCATAACGAAGAAGTTAAGGCGTACGTACCACCTGAAAAATTGCTGGTTTATGAGGTAAAAGAAAGTTGGGAACCGTTATGTACATTTCTGAATGTCCCAATACCTGACATGCCTTTCCCTCATCTCAACGACCGTGAAAGTTTTCTCGAAAGACGAGATGCATAGGCCAACCTCATTTTTCTATTATCTCAAGCCCATTCTTGGGTGTCGCAGGTTGTTGCATGCGCTGATATTCGGTAATGCCATTGAATAAGTAGGGAACAATCTGCACTGGAGTTGACCCGATTTGAGGGGTACCCCAACACCTTTGGAGCAAACCCATCATCACACTCATCAAACGAGCGAAGTTGTTTGCCTTTGCCCATTCAAGAGTGTAGGGAGATGATGATAATATAGTCCTGTGTGCACTATGTACCTTGCTGAAACGTGTAAATAAGTGTTATACTCTCGGCAGATGAAATTTTTTTGTACAGCCCACAGTTGTTTCGTATTCTAGCATGGTTATAAGCACTCTTCGATGATGCTACTGCTGGAAACGCGGCTCCTGTTTCGGGTAAAGGAGGTGAGGGACATGGACGCTGGCCCTAGTCATAGTAGGCATATGAAATCTATATGTCTGCTTTTGGAAATGTTCTTCTCCTCATCGGGTACGACTTCCGGATTAACTCATTCTTGATCCCCTGGCGCATCACCGCCGTCTTACTCGATGAGCGTGCATCATCCCCAGCGATGCGATTGATGTCGAGTAAGCATTCTTCCACCCTGCCAGTAAGTCCTTTTCTGCTTTTGCAGCGTCTCCCTGCGCGATTTATACATGTGCCTGTAATGTCCGTTACACTTCCAAACAACGAACGTTGGTGCACCATGTTCTATTCGCTGTAACTTCTGTTACACAGGTCGGCGAGTTTTCCACTTATGCACAATTGTTGTGGATAAGTGTCCGAAACTTATACTCTTGAAAGGCGGTGATACCATGATCTTTTTGAGTTCTCTGCTCCGTCAGAGCGTTTATGATAACGAAAATCGTCGTGTGGGCGGGGTGCGGGATGTTTGCGTAGATCTCAACGAAACATTTCCTGTCGTGACTGCTCTCATTGTACATTCTTCATTGAGTAACGACGATAAAATTATTCCCTGGACACAGGTTGAAAATATAGAATTCTCTCCCGTTCGCCTGACCGTTAATCAAGCACAGATCACTCCTTATGTTCCTCTGGCCGATGAGCTGCTGCTGCGGCGCGATATCCTCGATAAGCAGATTGTGGATACTCAGGGGTTTCGTGTGGTGAAAGTGAATGACCTGAAATTGGTACAGATTAAGAAAACAGCTCGCCTCCTGGGCGTTGATATTAGCTTCGGTGGCCTGCTCCGTCGCCTGGGCGTTCAACCTGCTGTAGATATGCTGAGTCGTGTCGCACCTATGCAGCTTGCCGAACGCACAATCACCTGGAATTATGTCGAGCCTATTCAGGTCGTGAGAACTGGGGTGACCGGACAGCTCGCTCTAGCTGGTACTGGTACTACAAAAGCGACAGCGGGTAATGTGGGGGTAATACCACAGGTTCAATTGAATGTTAGCCACAATAAGCTCGCTGATCTGCGACCTGCCGATATTGCCGATATTCTGGAACAACTCGACGTGGAAGATGCCGGTGCAGTCCTTGATCGTCTGGATGCAGAGACAGCGGCTGATGCTCTCAATGAAGTTCAGTACCCACTGCAATCCGAATTGCTCAGTGAATTGGATCCCGAACGCGCTTCCGATCTGCTCGAAATGCTTCCACCAGATGATGCCGCCGATATCCTGGCCGAGATGCTTTCCGCTGATGCAGAACGTTTGCTAAACTTGATGCCAACGGAACAAGCACGCTCTATTCGTGAACTGCTTCGCTATGCCGGCGAGACCGCAGGTGGCATTATGACCAATGAGGTCCTGGCACTCACGGAGAATGCAACCGTGGAGGATGCTCTCACCTACCTGCGCCAACACTCCGAGCACCTTGAGATGGTCTACTATCTCTACATTCTTGATGAGGAGCGCCATCTGGTCGGTGTTGTTTCACTACGCCAACTGGTAACCGCCGAACCTCTGGCTCATATGCACGATTTGATGGATCAAGATGTGATCAAGGTTCATTCCGATACTGACCAGGAAGAGGTTGCACGCGTCATCTCCAAATATGATCTTCTTGGTATACCTGTTGTGGATGCCGACAATCATCTCGTTGGCCTGGTAACGGTGGATGATGTGATTGACGTAATTCATGAAGAGCAGGCGGAGGATTTTTCCGAAATTGCTGGTGTTGATGTCGGGGAGACAGAAGAGGAAGAGCACTTTTCCTGGCTGACGGCGCTCCGCCGTTCATCCTGGCTCGCAGTGAATGTTGTAGCTGGCCTGATCCTGGCTTTGATCATCTCGCGGGTTTTTCCTTCTATTCTTTATACGAATGCTGCTCTGGCTTCACTTGTTCCCGTTAACCTTGGTTCTCGTGTCGCACTCAATGCAATCATTTGCTTGATCCCTATGCTCCTACTTGCCTGCGGGAGCACTGGTTCACAGGCTCTTGGTATCACTGGATGGCAGTTGCGTACGAAGAGCGGACAAGACTTCTGGCGCGGTTTCTTCAGCGAGTTGCAACTAGGAACTGTTGGAGGCGTGCTGGTTAGTATCCTGGTCGCTCTTGCCACCTGGTTGCTCTTCCATTCCTGGCTGCTGAGCCTGGCTATTGCGGTTGGTTTTGGTATCACCCTCCTGATTGCGGCAATCTGCGGTCTCGTGCTCCCCAACTTTTTGAATCGCCTGCACTTGCGCGGAAGCCTCATCACTGCACCACTACTCGATCCCGTAATTGCTATTATTAGTTTGAGCGCCTTCTTCTTGATCGCTATTACATTTATTAATCGATTGTATGCATAAGAAAATGAACGCATAAAGAGCCTGGACATGGTTTAAATGCCGGGCTCTTTATGTTGTAACAGCATTGACCGATGCAGCAACGAGCCGTTAACAACTTATAAAAATCCCCCAAAAAACTATTGACAAAATTTAGTGTCCAGTATATAATTGCAACTGTCGTTAAGAGAGCATATTCCTCGATAGCTCAACGGTAGAGCAACCGGCTGTTAACCGGTAGGTTACAAGTTCGAATCTTGTTCGAGGAGCCTTAACAAAGGGCCACCCGAGTCGGTGGTCTTTTGTTGTTTACGAGCGGATCACTTCTCGCTCACTACCCACCTATTCTGTTTCATCTGTATTCGTATTTATAAATTGATGAATATAGTTGCTCAACTTTAGGGACCATAGTAACTCCCTTCTTCCAGTGAGGATGGTGATTGCGCTTGACTGATCTCTCTATCGATTACCAGGATGCCTTCGAAAAATTTCTTGAGGCGCTCTCAGAGCCTGTGTTCATTGTGGATCGTTCACTGCTTATCCACTTCATGAATCAGCCGGCTTTGCAGCTTTGTGCATTATCCACATTTCCTACAAAAGAGCATTTTGATCAAATGATCTCTGATGCCGATGTCGTCCAGCTCGTTCGGGAAACGCTTCAGGCTGGAACCCTTATTAAGAAGAGACGTTACGATAAAGGGCGCAGTGGTATATCCTGGCGAATTACCGTAACTCCACTTTCTCAAAATACTAATCAGGATGTTCTCTTCTCAATTCTCATTGAGGATATGGCTGAATTACAACGCCTGGAACATGCACAACAAGATTTTCTTGCTAATGTTTCACATGAATTGAGTACTCCACTTACTGCTGCACGTCTGCTTGCAGAGACCCTTGAGGACATCATTGATACTGATCCTGATAAAGCGCAGCAATTTGTAGAGAAGATCGAAAAAGAAGTACAATATCTTACAGGCATGGTCTCAGAACTGCTTGAATTGTCACGTATCGAGTCAGGTCAACTTTCTATGACGATCGAACCAATCGAGTCCGCTCAAATAGTGCGTGAGGCAATGGCCCGTATGTTGCCTCTGGCTCAACGGCACCGCGTCCGGCTTTTAACCGATATCCAACAAGGTAAAACGATGGCAGCCGCTGATAGTAAATTGATTATGCGTGTGCTTGTCAATCTTGTACATAATGCGATAAAATTTACTCCTTCCGGAGGGAAGATTGTGATTGGGACCACTTTGCAAAAAGATCAGCAACGTTTTTTTGTACAAGATACTGGAATTGGTATCCCTGCAGGAGATCTTCCTCGCGTTTTTGAACGTTTCTTTAAGACCGATCGCGCACGCTCAAAAGCAGATTTTATCGGACCGGGCGGTGGTGGTACCGGGCTGGGCCTGGCTATCGCTCGCCAGGTAGTGGAGGCCCACGGCGGTCGCATAATGGCTGAAAGTATAGTAGGGGAAGGTAGCACTTTTACCTTTACTCTTCCTGTAGCTGTATTACATGATGCTTAAATCTTTATTGATCGTAGATTGATTGGAGAAGATTTACCTGGGAGGGCTGCTACCATGACATCAGATCTAGAATTTCGCTTGTTTAATGCAAGTAAAGAACAACTTGTCTCTCTTTTACAGGAACTGGCTGTGCGCCATCCCGTTATACTTACAGAAATTATTGAGCTCTCAGAAAATTTTGTACCTAAAATAAACAATGAAATGATAGATGAAGTAGATGTAAGCATCGATAATGAAGCAGCAGAAGACTGGGATTTTAATGGCGACAATGATACGCTCGCCGAATTTGACTCCCTTTCTCGCCCCACCTTACCTCCGCTGGATTTTGAGAGCAAACAACAACAGATAAATAGTTACGCTGAACGTCTCCAAAATGGAGAATTGCATCAGTCTATTGGAAGTGCTTTACTGCAACTTTTACGCGAGGCAGAAGCACGAGCTGATCAACATGATTATCAAGGAGCGCTTGATCTTTATGCCCTGGTTGTAGATAAACGTCTGGCTGAGCAGAATACACCGCTCGTTTACATTTTTGATAAAGCCCTGGATGAGTCTATGCCATTTCTTGAAGCCCTTTTGAGCGAAACAAGTAGCAGCATTACCTTGGATGCCTCCATTCCAGCCACTCCACTCCTTACCCCTCCTATGCGACATGCCTGGCTTGAACGCCTCTTTACTCTATGGCTCAAACGCCTGGATCTTCATCAAACAGAAGAAGATGTACCAGAAATTATGCTCGATGTTGCATGGAATGACGATGTGACTTTATTGCGTGCTCTCGTACAAAATGAGCTACAGCAACAAAAAAAGGCCGGTTATTCTAATATAGTCGATTTCTCTCGCCAGCATCGCATACGTGCCCTCGAGAAATTTATTAAAGAATTGCCATATCTCTAGTACTATTTTATTTATTACCGTATGGTAATATCTTAAGTCTATTTTATGAATAAAGATGCATGGAATTTTGGGGTTTTCTATGCTAAATATGTTGCAGTTGAGTCGATTTATATGGTACTATTCTCTTCTGGAACTCATCCTACTAAGCCATGTTTCCATAAATCCGATGCTATTTGCGTTTGTATGAGTACAGGTCTTTCGCACCTTCGCGGAACAACAGCGCTTATCCTTTTGAGAATATTGATGACGCCTCTTTGGTGAGCAATAATGCGCAACCTTCTAGAAGATGGAACTATAGAACTGTTCTTGCAAATGCTTTCGGTAGGAGTACGTGTATACGCTTAACTCACCTGTAGGCTGTACTTATTTCTAGATGTGCTGATGTGTTGTGCCTGAGTTTGTGTATTGAGCGAAATGTCAGTTACAATGGGTTGTGAGGACGAGAGAAAGAGGATGCATTATGAGCAAGCTGGTCATGGTAATTGATGACTCGGCTACCGTCTGTAAGATTATTGAAACTTGTCTGGGGAGAGAAGGCTTTGACGTTAAAACCTTCAGTGACGGGGTTGAGGCTGTGCGCTGGCTTACTGAACCACAGTCACCGATACCCGATCTGGTCCTTCTCGATATTGAATTGCCTAAGATGGATGGCTACGAGGTCGCTCGCCGCCTAAAGACAAAACAGCGCTTTCATGACACTGTGATTGTTATGCTTTCACGTAGAGATGGAGTTATAGATCGCCTGAAAGGCCGTCTTGTCGGCGCTAAAGATTACGTTTCTAAACCTTTTAAGACACAGGATATTATTGCTATCACGCAGATGTATCTGTAAGGAGTGGCTCGCAATAAAGGATAGGTCTCTATGAACGAGCATCTTGCTCTCACTTTTGTATCATTAAGCCGCTCTCAAGCCCAGGTTTTTGAGCAGCTAAGCGATGAGGATTTCTGGCATTATGCAAAAGAGGCCGCAATTCCTCCCCACCCTTTACCACACCTGGCTGATGAGTATCTGGTGTGTAAACTGGGAACAAGGTATTGTATGTTGCCTCTTACTGCTCTCGTAGAGGTAATTCCTTCTCCTCATCAGCTTACCTTGCTTCCATCTGCTCCACACTGGATGCTTGGTCTCACAACCTGGAAGAGTGAGGTTATCGCTGAAATTGACCTCGAAGCTTATCTTTGGAGTGGTGTGGAACCCACCAATAAAATCACCGCTTCCACACCTATACAGCGACCGCCTGCTGACATTCTGCTCGTCGTTCAGGCACATAGTGTAACCATAGGTCTGGTGGTAACTGCCGCAAATACAACAGTACGTTTTGATGCAGAGTATATTGTGCCGTTCGAATTAGCTCCTGATTGGTGCCTGGAACTGAGCCCAGAAGCAATTCGTGGGGTGTTGGATGATGTGCTGGTGCTTAATGTCCCTGCTATATTTGATAATGTTGTCCAACAAATTAAAGAGCAAGCCCTTTTATGAGTGAAAAACACCTTTCTTTTGGTGAAAATGAGCTTTCTGAAGATGACCTGGCCGTATTACGGGCCTTCGAAGCGATGGATGACGCACAAATGCAATCTTCCTTACCCGTCAGCACACCTCCATCTGATAGAAAGCAACAAGCTTCTACTGAGTTCTCTTTTGAAGATATGCTGCTCGTTTTTGTATCAGAGGTTGATGAAGATATCACAGCCTTACATCGCGCTTTGCATCAGCTGGAACATGAAACCTCTATCCAGCCAGGTCGTTTTGAAGTGTTTCGACGCCATGGTCATAAAATTCATGGTTCAGCAGGATTTGTTGAGTACCACTCCATTGTGAAAGTTGCTCAGCATATAGAAGATATCGCTATACATGCCCTGAATAGTGCTCTTTCCCCTGAAACCAGTGTTAAAGCTCTTCAATATACCATTGTAGCATTGGAAACGCTTTTTCAGCAGGTGATTGCTACTGGTAAAGAAGATGATGCACCCCTTATCCAGCTTGAGGGAGAGCTAAGCAGCCTATCAATACATAAAGAAGTAGGAGATAAATCCACTGAATTGATGCCAGTGGACGGAGAAGATTTTCCCCTTCTGTCTAACATATCCTCAAGTGCAGTTTCGACCACTTCATATATGCGTGTTGATGCCAGTCGCTTTGAAGATCTTCTCCGTCATTCTGAACAATTAGGAGAATTGAGCACGCCATTGGCAAGCGCTCTGGAACAAGTTGAAAAAGCTCTTCAAGAGCTAAGCAGTGCACAGAGTCGTATGGCAAAACTTGAATCGATGCATTTCGCTCTGCTTACTGCTTCTCAGTCCTCACCCTTTATAGAGGAACTTCCCACTTCATCATTAATGGCTCGTATTCTCAGTAAAGCCGGTCAAGGCAATGATAGCTCTCATGTTTCCTACAAAGATAAAAGCAAAACACATGTGCATACCTTTAAATCATCCTCCTCATCAGTATGGGATGAGCTAGATATTGAGCGCTACAGTGAGCAAGATCTTCTACTTAATTCTATAAGAGAAGTGATCTCTGAAGTGAATATTGCTTCCACTCATGTACGTATAGCATTTGCTCATCTCCATGTAATGTTGCAAGAATATACAAATCAAGCAAATATTGTCCATAGTGATACATTGATTTTGCGCCTTGTGCCACTGAGCATCTTAATCCCTCGTTTGCAAGAAGCTCTTGCTGCTAATAATTCTGATCAGGGCCAACATATAGAATTTGAGGTTGTAGGCGATGAAACAGAGATCGATCAACAAATATTGGCAGCTCTCTCTGTTCCTCTTATCCAATTGCTGGCGACATGTCGCGTCGATACTTCCTCTGATCATAAAGAAGAACCCGCTCGCGTCTGGTTGCATGCTCAAGAAACAGGCAATACTATCACCATCGAGGTTGGATTTTCGGTAACGGCCAGTGGCGGAGCGGTAGATCCATTGCGCGAGACTGTTCAGCGTCTGGATGGAACTTTATCTTTGCAGCGCAATACTTCCGGTGGTGCCAGTTTTCACCTACGTCTTCCCCGCTCACAGAGTACCATCCGTTGCTTGCTTATCCGCGTCAACGACCAGCAAGTCATCGTGCCATTTTCGCAGGTACAACGCATCGGAGATAGCAAGCGGGAAAAATTTGATACGCTTTATAGTCTTCATGACTTGCTGGCCTGTCCCACGAAACTTGAAGTTTCAAATCGTATTCAGCCCGTGCTGGTTTTATTACAACGAACATCACCGTATTCAGTCGGCGTCATCGTCGATGAAGTGATGGATGAAGTCGAACTTGTCGTAAAACCACTGGCCTCCTATCTGCAGCGTCCTGGAATCACGAACGCTGGCATTGATGGGAAAGGTCGCGTTCTTCTGATGGCCGACCTCCCTGAGCTGGTCAGGCACTACACCCAGTTACGCTACAATGCAAACAATAAAAACCCCGTTAAAACAGAAGCTATCTCACCTATCAGGCAAACGCCGCCTAAAATTCTTCTTGCCGATGACTCCGTCGCCTTACGTAATACATTAGTTCACATGCTTAAACATGCCAATTATGGTGTTCTTGAAGCTCGCGATGGCCTGGAGGCGCTCGAACAACTAGTACAACATGTACCCGATGTCTTTTTGTTGGATGTAGAGATGCCCAATCTAAATGGTTATGATCTGTTAGGCATCATGCACCTCTATCCTTCTCTCGCCAGTGTAAAAATTATTATGTTAACCTCGCGCTCCTCAGAGAAGCATATACAACATGCTATGGACCTGGGGGCACACGCTTATCTAACCAAGCCTTGCTCACAGGAGACACTGATGGAGACAATTCAGAAGATGTTGCAATCTTAATATACTATCTATTGAGTATGAGGAAATATAAACGCGATGGATGTACAACAGCTATCAGAGGCAGTGGAGTCTGTCTCACAAATTTATGCTGAGACCTTCAATATTGAGCGTGATGCTACCTGGTTTATCTTAAAATTGCAAGAAGAAGTAGGCGAATTGACTCAGTCGTATCTTATGCTTGCTGGCAAGGCACGTGCAAAAGGAAAATCCTCTGAAGAAATCCACGCTGATTTTTGTAAAGAGGTTGCTGATGTTTTTTGCCAGGTACTTTTGCTCGCTAAATTTTATGACATAGACCTGGAAAAAGAGATTAAGGGCAAATGGCTGTCGAAGCTACAGAAATAAAATGGATAGAGGCGCAAGTTTGCCTCTATCCATTTCCCACAATTGTTGACTATATGGGCTATAAGCGTTTAACGATAAGAAGCGGGAGCGGCATCAATGGCACCCGTTTCAATCATAATTTCGCGTAGTTGCTTGGCATCAACCGTTTCGTGCAAACGCAGAGACTTAGCAATACGGTCCAGTGTCACACGATGGTCTGCCAGTAAGCCAACAGCGCGGCTATAAGCCCACTTGACGATACGGTTCACTTCCTCGTCGATGACTGCGGCTGTCTTCTCGCTATACTCCCGCGAACCTGTTGCCAGCGATGTGCCTGCAAATGGATCTTCGCGCTCGCTAAACGAGATGGTACCAAGGCGCTCACTCATACCCCAGCGTGTGACCATCTGGCGTGCAATGGCTGTAACGCGCTGGAGATCGTTCTCGGCTCCCGTTGTGATATGCCCGATGGCTACTTCTTCAGCGGCTCGCCCACCAAGTGCGGTCACAAGTTGTGCTTCCAGGTAGTCCTGAGAATAATTGTAACGGTCATCTAGAGGCGTATACTGTGTGACGCCAAGAGCCTGCCCACGTGGCACTATAGTAACTTTGGTAACGGGATCGACATTCTCTTGTAAGAGACCTGTCAGAGCATGCCCACCTTCATGGTAAGCGATGACGTTAAGGTCAGCATCGCTCAAGATAAGAGGCCGCTCCGCTCCAATGAGAATCTTGTCTAGTGACTCTTCAAAGCACACCTGTGTTACCGCATCAAGATTGCGCCGTGCAGCCAATAGAGCCGCTTCGTTGATCAAGTTTGCCAGGTCAGCGCCAACCATACCAGGGGTAGCTCTGGCGATGCTGATCAGGTCAACATCACTGGCGAGCGGAACATCGTGCGAGTGAATCTTGAGAATTGCCAGACGACCATTCCAGTCGGGACGCTCAACGGTTACGCGCCGATCAAAACGCCCCGGTCGCAGCAACGCTTTATCCAATCCATCGGGACGGTTGGTCGCGGCGAGAACGACGACTGCCTGGCGTGTGTCGAAGCCATCCATTTCGACAAGTAACTGGTTCAACGTTTGCTCACGTTCATCGTTACTGTTGATGCTAGAACCGCGTTGACGGCCTACGGCATCAATTTCGTCGATAAAAATGATGCTGGGAGAGGCTTTTTTCGCCTGATCAAACAGATCGCGCACGCGACTGGCTCCTACGCCGACGAGCACTTCGACGAATTCAGAACCACTCATCGAAAAGAACGGAACGCTTGCTTCGCCAGCGACAGCACGTGCCAGCAATGTTTTACCCGTGCCCGGAGGGCCCACAAGTAATACACCGCGTGGGATCTTACCACCCAGACGCTGGAACTTCTGAGGTGTTTTCAGAAATTCGACAACCTCAACAAGATCGTTCTTTGCTTCGTCCACACCTGCAACATCTGCAAACGTCGTACCTGGTCGGTCTTCTAGAACTACCTTCGCCCGGCTTTTGCCAAAGCTGAAGATGTTCTGCTGGCTCCGCGAGGCATTACGGAAAACCAGGAACAGGAAGCCAATGATCAGTATCCATGGCAGAATGTTTAAGATGATATTAAGCACAAGATTATTGTCAGATGCAGGTTTGGCTGAAAAGTTGACCTGTTTCTGAATCAAAAGTGCTGTCAGTTGTGGATCACCATTTGCCAATTGTGTGAAGTGAAACTGGTTCCCCGTCTTTGTATTTCCATTCACATCATGAACAGTAATTGCGCTATTAAGGACACCAGTAGCATCTTGACCCTGGAATACCAACGATTTAACATTGTTGTTTTCAACCTGTTGGTAAAAAGTGCTATACGGGATCTCCATCACATTGGCTGTGCTTGAGTTGTTGCTTTGAGTAAAGACTTCAAAGAGATACCATCCTACAAGGAGCACAACAACAATAATGATAGAGCGAATGAGCAGAGAGGTGCCTGTGTCTTTTGGACCTCCTCCGTTGCTACCTTTATTACTTCCGTTCCCTGGTCGTTGCGATCCGCGCGCAGGCGGATCATTCGGATTGTTCTGATACATATAGATAGCCTGAGCATCCATTGGTTCAGACCTGCTTTCTTCTGCTTTTTCCTGTTCCTCTATTCCATCTGACTATTATGATGCTAGCTTGCTGTGTGGAGCAGAGGATTGATGAGAGATATGCTATACATACGTTCTGGCTTGTGAAAAGTTACGTTGCCTATTCAGTACCCTCAAGCGGGTCGAGAAGAAATGGTAGCTTCTGTCTCCTCCAGCGAGCAAAGCATACCTCTCAAACCCGAAGAGGTCAAATTAAGGATTTTTCTGGTCATCACACTACAATATGACGTTGTAGCCCACTAGTTCGTATACTTTATAGTAGGTTTAGCGCTTCTACAAAATCGCCCTCTATCCTTCCCTATAGTATAATCGAAAGATACGAAAGTGGGTAGGCCTGATGGTCAGCAATTTCCTTTTTTCTGGTATGCTTGACAACTCGCAAAAAATGTAGTATCGTAGGAAACGTCGACGCGGGGTGGAGCAGTGGTTAGCTCGTTGGGCTCATAACCCAAAGGTCGGAGGTTCAAATCCTCCCCCCGCTACTAATTCTGTCGATGTGCATTCTATAACGACGCGGGATAGAGCAGTGGTTAGCTCGTCGGGCTCATAACCCGGAGGTCACAGGTTCAAATCCTGTTCCCGCTATCCTCCACAATTCCTCTCTGTTAGTGAAACGGAGGGGAATTTATTTGCCTCTTTCTCTTAAATTTGTATTCTTTCAGGAGGCTAATTATATTTGCAAGCGTTACAACGTATTCGATTTGCTGATAAATAACCCTCCATCTTTTCATAAACCTCTAGCCCTTGCGTTAGGAGAAATATGTAGGAAGTGTGAGTAAGCGTGAAAGAATAAGGAGCATTAAACGCATGAAAAGTATTCAGGCACCCCATTCATCACAACCATCCTCCCCTGCTGGAAGCAATGTATTCAGACGACTGTGGAACTGGTGGTCCGTAGTCACTGGCCCACGCAAAGATGCCTTCAAAGCCGATATCTTCGCCCAGGAACGATTACGGCGTGCACGCCTGGTGAGCGCCTTACTTATCCTCATTGGCATGGTGGTGCTATTACTCATCCCTAGCACCTATCCGTCCTCGCCTTCTATCTGGGTACCAATCTTTATTTTATCCGCTGGTGCTTTGATTATCGCATTGTTCAACCGAGCAGGCTATACCACATTGAGTTCTATCTTCTACGTTTTACTCGTAGACATTGCGCTGACAGGCTTTTTCTATTTTAAACCCACACCAGCGCTTAATAGTACGAATATGACCGCTTTGGATCTCTTCGTCCTCGCTGTTCTCGTGGGGGGAGTTATCTTACCAAAGGCACTCATTCTACTCACTGGCATCCTGCAAATTCTCCTTATCTGCATGATCTTTTTCCTGCGCCCACACGATGCAAGTCTGGTAGCATTGATTGAGTTTGCTGGCAATGTCTATGTTGCACTTGCGCCAACAATTGTGCTCCAGGTCGTTGGTACAGGACTTGCCTGGTTGCACGCATGGAGCGTTGAGCGTGCCCTCATTCGTGCCAGTCAGGCGGAAGAACTGGCTGAGGCACGAGCTCAGTTAAATCAGCAAGCATTGCTCACCGAGCAGCAGAAGCAACGTCTTGAAGAGGGAATTAAAGCCATTCTAGAGATCCACCGGCAGGTTGCAGTTGGCAATCTGGCTGCACGCGTACCGGTACATGAAGACCAGGAATTGTGGCAGGTTGGACATGCCCTCAATCTTCTCCTTATGCGCATTCAACAACAAACACAAAGTTATCGTTTCCTGCAAACCACTAATCAAGAGATTGAGCGACTCGTCTATGTGTTGGATGCAACACCCCCAGGAGTACAACCCGCTCTTCCAATCTTCCGTACACCTCTAGTACAACATTTACTGAATGTATTGAGAAGATAACGATAAAAGGTATCCTGGCTAGCCTGTTTGGAGTGCCTGGCTGTGCTATCAAAAGCCATACTACCTCTTGACAGGCTATGATATTATATGTCCGTAGAGCAAGAGATCTCCTGGTGATCTTGCTCGTTGAGAGTGGCTGATAAGGCTACTTTGAGGCGACGTAGCTCAGTCGGTAGAGCAAGGGACTCATAAGCCCTGTGTCACAGGTTCGATTCCTGTCGTCGCTATTCACGCAATAATAAAGAAGCTGCTATACCCAAATATAGCAGCTTCTTTATTATTGCGACTCTTGTTAAATGTGCTTGCGCTCCTAAACAGAAATAACTTTCTGTAGACTGAGCGCGGCTGTCTGCAGGATTTGATGTTCAACCATCGAGGCAATCCTCGTCAATCGTTGCAACTGTTGTTCATCCAACTGCCGTGGCAATCGATCAATAAGGCACAACGTCCCAATTTTATGGCCTTGCGGCTCTCGGAGCGGGCAACCAGCATAAAAACGAATGAAAGGCGGCCCCGTCACCAGAGGATTATCCGCAAAGCGTTCGTCTTTTGTGGCATCAGGAATGACCAGAATTCCTTCCCCTAGAATGGCATACGCACAAAATGAGGCATCACGCGATGTTTCACTAATTGGCAACCCTATGCACGTTTTAAACCATTGACGATTGGCATCGACCAGACTAATTAAAGCAATCGGTACCTGCAGTTTTTGCTTGGCAAATCGCACCAGGCAATCAAAGCGTTCTTCTGTGAGCGTGTCGAGTATGTGCAATTCACGCAATGCAGCAACACGCTCTTGTTCATCGGGCGGAAGTGGGGCCGCAGGTGACATATGTTTTCTCCATCTCTCCTTGGTAGCAACAACTCAACCTTTTTAGTATAACGCACTTATAAAATATGCATATCCGTGTCATCATGGCATAGCTATGTCTAGGTCGATAACGTATAATTAACGTAAGTGTGATCACTGAGTATTCACTTGCTATTGCCCCAATTGGGAGAAAGGAAGATCACTGTCAGGAACCCCACGCCTGTAAGGGCGGGGGCTTGTAGGAATGGGGTGGTTTCTGCCCGTCTTTCCAACAAGCCTACCTGACCAGACCCAGTCAGGGGTGAGCAATCACCTATCGGGCTACGATATCGGCAAGTGCTCAAGTTCGTACCTGCGCGTACGTTTCCAGCGTGCTGCTCTACAACTTCTGAGTTAACCAGGTCTACAAGGGTTAAGCCAGTGCTCAGAGGATAGGCCGACCGATATCATCGTCGAGGAACACATTACCTGGGAAACCAGTGGGGTTTGACCGTTCCTATTCAAAACGGTCCCCCGTAAGGGGTCTATCGTGCGTCAAGCGTAGCGCAGCCGAGCGTGCGCCTTTCTTTCCTCCCCATGCCTAAAAGGGCTGGGGTACCCAGAAAGGACCAGAGATGGCAGAGCAGAACCTCAGAACCCCAGGGCGCTCCAGGACTGGCAGACTCAGGGTCTTCAATCGTGCTTTGTGGAGGAAGTGGAGCAAGTTTACCGTTAGCGGCCTTATCTTTATAATTGTTGGCATCGTCGTCATCATTATTGGTGCTTTGCTCAATACAGGAGCATATTCGGCTGAAGGATTGCTCATTGGCCTGGGTGCGATTATTGTACTTATTGGTATTGTGAGGCTACTCATCGGCTTTATTAGCCCATCTACCCCTGAGGATCTTCTTCCTTTAGAACAAGAGGAAGAGTTACTGGAAAACGCACGCGTGGATGATAATGTGTGATGCCTTATCTTGCAAATTTTGATGTTGAAATATATAACTCTGGTTTTCTGGGAAATTGTTGGACGCAGTTTCCCAATTTGCTTTTTTGTAAAACCCCAGGGACGAGAGGCTCGGAGTATACCTCCCGTCCACATATCGAGCACGTATCCGTTAATGGATAGTGTCATATATCGAAGCATAATGATATTTACAATCATCATGATTTGGTGGGCGTTCCGGAAGATACAAGTAGAGGTTCTGATGTTCTTTTGCTCGGATACCTTCTTAACCTGTCATCTTCACAGTTGTTTGCACGGTAGGGACACGATTGCATCGCGTCCGGGATTTATCAACTCAGGGAGATTTTCTATCTATTTTTAGTATAGTGCTCGCCTATTAAACACATGTTATCTCTCGGTTAAATATTTTCATGCGCAGAAGTGAGGTGAGAAGAAAAATACTTCTCATGCTGAGAGGATTACATCTTAAATATGATTCATCCCGGACTTTTTCAAACGTCCGCAAAA
>JACDAE010000394.1 GCA_013695595.1 Ktedonobacteraceae bacterium
CAATTACAGTGCCCTCTTTCAGCGCTTACTCGAAACCGCCAATATCGGGCAACTTCGTCAGGAGCAGGAGCAAGCGAAACAGGAAGGGCGCTACCTGGGCATCGGCCTGTGTGCTTTTGTCGAGCCGGGCGGCCTCGCGCCATCTCCGATATCAGCATGGGCGGGACTCTCCTATAGCAACTATGGTCTCCCTTCATCATTGACCGAAGTGGCGACGGTGCGCATCAACCCTGATGCTTCAGTCTCCATTACCACTGGGAGTTGTCCAGCGGGACAGGGACATGAAACGGCCTGGGCACAGATCGCGAGTGACGTGCTCCAACTGCCAATGGAGCGTATCACGATACTGCATGGAGATACACAGGGCAATCCTCTCGGCATCGGCTCCTTTGGCAGTCGTTCCGCCGCCGTGGGAGGCACAGCCGTTTTCCAGGCCGCAGAGCGGGTGCGCGACAAAGCAGCCACAATAGTCGCCGGAACATACAAGACAACACCGGATCAGGTTCGCTTTGCAGATGGCGGTGCCTACCTCACAACCGATCAGGAGAAGAAGCTGACGTGGCAAGAGATCGCGGCCAAAGCGTATCAGCCCACGCTTCTGCCTCCCGGCATAGAGATCGGGCTTGAGGCGGTGATGTTCTTTGATCCACCGGGCATCGTCTGGACGTATGGGGCACATCTGGCGGTAGTTGAAGTTGATATCGAGACGGGCGCGGTGCATCTCTTACGTTACATCGGTATAGATGATTGCGGCAATGTGATCAATCCGATGATTGTAGAGGGGCAGATCCATGGTGGTATTGCGCAGGGTTTTGGGCAGGCGATGTTAGAAGAGGTTGTCTATGACAAACAGGGGAATTTGCTGACCGACTCGCTCAAAGCCTATCGTATTCCGGTGGCAGAGAATCTTCCCTCGTTCGAGGTGGAGCGTATGCAGACGCCTTCACCGCTTAATCCACTGGGAGTCAAGGGTGTCGGCGAGGGTGGTTCTATTGCAGCTCCACCGGTCATGGTCAATGCGACCCTGGATGCGCTTGCATCTTTCGGCATACAGCATCTTGATATGCCATTGCAGCCCCACACGGTCTGGGCAGCGATCAACCAGGCGAAAGGAGAGTAAGCAAAATGTATCCAGGCGTTTTTGAGTATGAAGCACCCCAGACCAGGGGAGAGGTTCTTGCGATACTTGCAGCAGAACCTGATGCGAAGATATTGGCAGGAGGCCAGAGTCTGCTTCCATCCATGAAGCAGCGTCTTATAACCCCACGCTTACTTGTTGACATCGCCCAGGTAGCTGATCTCGCCCAGATCGAAGACGAGGGGGATACGGTGACGGTTGGGGCCATGCTAACACATGCGGACTCCGCGATCAATGAGGTTTTGCGCAAGGAAGTTCCGATGCTAGCGAGAGCCTCTTCCTGGGTGGCCGACCGGCAGGTGCGTCGTCGAGGCACGATCTGTGGTGCGCTTGCTACCGCAGATCCGACCAGTGATGAATGCTGTGCAACACTCAGTCTTGGTGGCACCCTGGTTGCTCACTCAATCGAGGGCGTGCGCGAAATTCCTGCTGATCGCTTCTTCATAGATGGACATAAAAGCGCATTAGAGCCGCACGAGCTTCTCGTTGCGGTACGCTTTCCCAAGCGTAAGTCAGGTGAGGGCTGGGGATACGACAAGCTCGGTGTGCGTGGAGGCCATAGCGGTTGGGCAGTCACCGGAGTAGCGGCCTGGATTCAGATGGATGCAGGTGATATTCGGATGGCTCGCCTTGCGATATCGGGCGCGAGCCATGTGACAACATTAGCGCAACAGGCATCTCAGACGCTAACTGGCACGGATGGCTCAGAAGCGGCAATCAAAGAAGCGGCCCGTGTTGCGGCGACAGAGATAGAATGCGTTGAGGATCTCAATGGTTCAGCGGCGTACAAGAGGCAACTGATTCAAGTGTATGTCAGGCGGGCGCTTACACAGGCAATAACAAGCGCGCAGGCGACGATGCGCATGTAAACCGTACTCCTACACCCGTGTTGCCAACCATCCCCCATTGCCGACGCGGGTGTAGGGGTGCCATCTATAATCCCGTGGTGTGGAATATGTAGTATAGCAAAATAAAACACAGGTAAAAGATTTCATAAATTTCTATTCCTGATTTATATTGACAAATCGCATAAAATGCCCTATCCTCTACAGGGGTACTATCCGGGCAGGAAACGGCTTTCGTGCGTTCAGTTATTCATTCGCAAGGAGAAGACGATGGTTGATACGAACAAAACTGCTCATACAGCGCTGCTTATCATGGATGTGCAAGCTGGGATTGCCGATTATTTTGTCAAAGATAGCGACATACTCCAGCGGCTGGGTACGGCAATCAACGCCGCCCATGCAGCCCACATTCCAGTTATCTATGCCGTTGTTACCTTTCGTAAGGACTATCCAGAGATCAGCCCTGATAACAAGTCGTTTGCTGGTATCAAGAACTATAAATCTCCATCTCAAGAGACAACGGCGGCAGCGCTCATTCACCCTGCCATTGCCCCACAAGCTTCCGATATCGTCGTCACCAAGCGGCGCATCAGTGCATTTACGGGTAGTGACCTGGATCTTATCCTGAGATCACAAGGCATACGGCACCTTGTACTCGCAGGGGTCGCGACCAGTGGTGTTGTTTTATCAACATTACGGGAGGCTGCCGATAAAGATTACATCTTGACCGTTTTATCCGATTGTTGTGCCGAAGGTGATGAAGAAGTCCAGCGAGTGCTCCTCACCAAAGTGTTTCCACGTCAGGCAGATGTGATCACTGCGGAAGAGTGGGCCACCACAGTAGCGTAAAAGAAAGTAGGAGACTCTATGTCAGCAGAAGAGAATAAAGCCATTGTGCGTCAAACCTGGGAAGATCTATTCAATCAAGGGAAGCTGTCAACGGCAGATGAGCTTATCTCAAGCACCTTTACGAATCATGCCGCTCCTGGTGCCCCTCCGGGCCCTGGCTCCTTTAAACAACTGGTCATGATGTACCGCTCCGCCTTTCCCGATGTTCAATTCGAGATTGAAGATCTGCTTTGCGACGGAGACAAAGTGGTGATACGCAACAGCTTCCATGGCACCCATAAAGGGACCTTTATGGGGATCGCTCCAACCGGAAACCATATCTCGCAGGAGCAGATCCATATCGTGCGTGTGGCAGGCGGTCAGATCGTGGAACATTGGGCTGTCCGCGATGATCTGAGCTTGATGCGCCAGCTTGGCGTCGTACATATGTAGAAGTAGAACGAGAGAAGGAGGAAACATCGATCATGCACTTTATGGTTCACGCAAAATTTCGTATGCAAGATCAAGCGGAGATTCTCCCACGTCTCCCTCAGGAGCAAGCTCGCATTAAAGAGCTCAAAGAACAGGGCGTGGTGGAAGCTCTTTACATCGGTTCAGACCTCTCGCAAGTCTGGATTGCGATGCAGGGAGAAACGCAAGATGCTGTCCAGAAGGGCCTGGAATCGCTCCCTCTCCATCCCTACATGGAGGTTGAAATGACCCTTTTATCCATCATGTAGCATTCTCATCGGTATCTAAAACCTTACCCGGCTGGTGAGCGCTCCGTGTTCGATACGTCGACTGGAACGCTCATCGCCCTACAATACTACTTTAACGCTCCTTTGATCTGCTTTCCGACACTCTCCTTCTCTTCCGCCGTCAAGGGGCGACCAGTTTCTGCGGGCTTCCCCTCGATTCTGGCGGCTTTCAGGCGGTTGATCCAGAGAGATATCTGGAGCGAGAGGCAGGCGCGCAGGTAAATGACGACGCCAGATATCGCGCCGCCCCTGCTCATCGGGCAACAGGAAATGGACATGGCGCACACGCGTCTCAAACGCTTTATCATAGTTCTCAACCAGGTTGGTCGCGAAGATGACGACACCCCGGAAACGCTCCAGGCAGATCAAAAGCTGGCTGCGCATGGAATTGATTGCCTGTTCTGATCCCTGGGTCACGTTTGTGAGACGCCGCGAGAGCAAAGAATCTGCCTCATCAATGAAAAGAATCGCATTATCACGTTCTTTTCCTTTGAGACAATGGAAGTAGACCAGGATCATATTCATTGCTTTGTTAAGAGCGAACCGAGGATATCCCTACGAGCGATTGTGCGTAGGTTAAAACAAGAATCGACTATTGAGCTTTGGCGTATGCATGAACGTGAATTGAGGAGACCATTTTGGAAAGAGAGGACATTTTGGAGCGATGGATACTTTTGCTGCACCCTTGGGAATGCGAGTCAGGAGACGATTCGGAAATACATTGAAAGTCAAGGGTGAGGAGCGGCAATTCATCCACGAGGCTAAAGACCTCGTGGTTTTCTTGCCGCCGTATTATAGTTTCCGACCCTTATCGGCCTCAATATCCTCTTGCCTTGCTTGCTGTTCGGACTGAGCATCGGCGTGGTGATTAGACTCTTGATTGGTTTAGTGCAAGAGCTTTCTCATGATCAGATCGATAATAAAGATCTATTGAAACCAAATCAAGGCACATGGTCTTCCTTGCGCAATGGCATACAACTCGGAGTGGTATCCGCTGTGCTGTCTGGCCTGTTCATTAGCATCATTTATGGGGTAGTGCTCCAACACATCTTTCAAAGGTTCGGGATCAGTTTTAGCGAATATGGCCCGTACTTTCCCAAAAATGGTGGACTCGTTCTCGACATCGTTGATGGACTGACGGTCGGCGTGTTCTTCTGGATACGCAGTGGGGGACCGTCTGCTTGCAACATGCATTCCTGCGCCTGCGACTCTCGCGTGCTGGATATATGCCCTGGCACTATGCCGACTTTCTGGATGCTATGTACAAAAGGCTGCTCCTACGCAAGATTGGTGGTGGCTACACGTTCGCGCACAGGCTCCTACGTAAATACTTTGCCGAGCTGAACGAAATGAACCGTACCAATAATACATAAAATGCGTTTATCACCATAGATGTTGGATGATGGGGGGCCGGGGTCGATGAATCGCGGACGCGGTGAACCTCAATACCGTTTCAATACCGAGAAGGCCCTGTTGACCTTCTCGGTATTGAAACGGTATTGGGTAATGACCAGCACGCACCCCTACACCACATGTCCAGGGGGATGCAATAAAGATATTTTATGCACGAGTGTCTTTACGCTTCAGAAAGAGACCAATGGCAATCGTCAATACAACGATGATTGCTCCCAGGGCAATCCAGGCAAGGAACAGGCGGTTCTGGGCATCGCTCTGGCTATAGATGGAATACAGAGTGCTATGATAGGTATAGTCGTTGCCGAACAGGTGATCACCCCCAATGGTTTCGGCATGCAGACCAACCGAGGAACCCAGGGCCGCCATCGCCCAGCGCGTCGGGAAGATCACCGCCAGGATCTGCGTGAGCCAGTCTTTCAAGGGAATAATGGCACCCGAAAAAATCACCTGGGGTATGAGAATGATCGGCACAAAGCTCACCGCGCGATCATTGTTGGGCGCAACCGCCGAGATCGCCAGACCAATCATCAGGCCAGCGAGCGAAGTCAATGTAAGCGTGATATAGGTCTCGAACACCGGTGGCAGCGCGATCCCCTGCCGCAAAGGTTCGCCCAGCTCAACGAAAAACGTCAATATGGCACTCTGGAAGAGGCAGAGAACACCCAGAACTGCGATCTTCGAGAACATATACGGCAGAATGCCCAGATTCACCGCCCGCTCACGCCGATAAATGGCGGCCTCTTTGACAAACTCGCGCGTTCCGTTGATACACCCAAAGAGCACCGTGGCAAACGCCATGATAAAAAGCACCTTCTGGGCATCCGCGCCAGGACCATCGACGATAAAGCTCTGCAAGGCTTGCTGACGACCACCATTGCGCCCGGCAAATGCCTGTCCACGCGGATCATTTTGCAAGAAAGTGAGCACCTGGGAACAATCGGTCAGTTGGGTCTGGTTCGCCTGTGGCAATGCAAGAGGACCAGTAGCGGTGAGGACACTTGTACGGCACTGCACTAACTTATTCGCATCAAAGACCCCTGTGCCAATCTCAAAGCGCACCATCAACACCAGCATCAGCGCGATCACCGGAGCCTGCAAAAGCAGAATGAGCAGGTTGCCGCGATCATTTTTGAGCAATTCCAGATAGCGCATCGAGAGCAAGAGGAACTGCGACCAGCCTTTATCGTACGTGACGCGCTTGCGTTTGCCTGTATCCCCGCTGGTCTTCAACGCCTGCTCACCCGGATGTTTCTGGCTGAGCGGTTCGGCGACATAGCGTTGATAATCGGCTGAAGCGTGGAAACGCGTAGCGGCCAGCTCTGGGATATCTGGCTGCTCTTTCGTTGGCTCCAATGTACTATAAATCTCGGCGAAATCAGTCTTCTCAAAGAACTCTTTCGCCGCATTGGGCGGTCCAAAATAGGCGAGGCGTCCACCCTGCGCCAGGAAGCAGACATAATCACAGGCATTAATATTGTTGGTGGCATGCGTGACCAGGACGATTGTGCGCCCACGGTCGGCGAGGCGACGCAGGAGCGACATCATTTTGCGATCCAGACCGGGGTCCAGGCCCGACGTTGGCTCATCCAGGAAAAAGACGCTAGGATTTGCCAGGAGTTCCAGGGCAATCGAGACGCGCTTGCGTTGACCGCCTGAGAGCCTGCTGACCAATAAACCGCGTCGATCGGTCATTTCCACGTCCTCAAGCACCTCATCGATGCGCCACTGGATCTGCTTGCGCGTGAAGTCTTCCGGAAGACGCAGACGAGCGGCATAATAAAGCGCACGCTCAACCGTCAGTTCGCGATGCACAATATCATCCTGTGGCACATATCCCAGTTGGGTATTAAAGGCCGCAAGGTTATGATAATAATCCACGCCATTATAGAAGACCGTCCCCTCCTGGGCAGGGCGCAGACCATTCAGCGCATCCATAAGCGTCGATTTACCGGCCCCGGAGCCGCCGACCAGCGCGACGAACTTACGTGGAGGAATGACCAGAGAGATATCGTCGAGCAAAACGGTCGCGTTATTGCCTGTTTTCTTGAGTTGGAGCGCATCGATGCGGATATGGTTGCTTTCATCATACTGCTTCAGCTCGGCTCCCGTATAGGTGAAATGATAGGGACCGATGCGGATGTCGTCGCCCGTGCGCAGCAGGTGATTGGTAATCGTTTGCCCATTGACGTACACATGGTTGGTGCTATTGGTATCAAGGATACTATAGCCACCCTCAACTTTTTCAAGCAGCGCATGGTGGGCAGAGATCTGTGGATGGTTGAGGACCACGGTATTATCAGGCACGCGTCCGATGGTGAGGCTGTCACCGCTCAGGGGAACGGGAGCCAGTTCCGGCAGTGTTTCAGCGCTGGTTCCAGAGCCATCATCATATGTCAGGGTTATCAGGGAGCCATGCTCATCGCCAACGCGAAAGATATCACCGTTTTTCAGTTGTTTGCGAAAGGAGTGATCACCGGGAATGCGCTGGCCCTGATACCATAATCCGTTCAACGTGTTGGTGCGTGAGGGATGAGGATGAATAAAGAAGAGAGCATCATCCTCGCGTACGATCTGTGCGTGACGAGCGGAGATAATAGGGTCAGCAATCACCACATCATTCTCAGTGG
>JACDAE010000397.1 GCA_013695595.1 Ktedonobacteraceae bacterium
CTCCCAGCAGTGGCCCCGCCAGGGTACCCAGCCCACCTCCAAAGGCGGCCAGCGCGATAATTACGTCTACTGCCGGATCAAAGGCCCCTGCTGGATAAATAATGCCAACGTAGTAGCCAAACAGCGCTCCAGCCATTCCCACAAAGACAGCAGAAATTACATATGCCAGCAATTTGGATGGCCCTGTTTTCACACCCAGACCCAGGGCCCGGTCCTCATCATCGCGGATCGCCAGTAGCCCCAGCCCATATTTGGAGTGACGCAGCCACCACGACACAAAAATTGCCAGCAGCAGAACGCCAAGCGCGATGTAGTAAAAAGGCAGATCGAAGGTAAAGGCATCCCACGGTGTCAGGGGCAGGAATATTCCTCCTGATCCGCCACTGATGCTTTTCAGGTTGAAAGCCAAAAGCTGTAAGATGAAGAGGAGCGCAATGGTCACCACGATAAAGGTATGCTGCCGGGTATGCAGGACGATCCACCCCAGTGGGATGGCACAGATCCCTGCCACCAGACCGGCGAGAGGCAGGAGCAAGAAAGGCAGAAACCCACCCGGAATATGCCAGTTCTGGCAGGCCAGCGCAAACGTATAGGCTCCCAGTCCATAGTAGGCAGAGTGACCCAGGGAGATATAGCCCGTGTAGCCTGAGAAGATGTTCCAGCCCGTCACCGCTATGGCCAGGATCAGGGTAAAAACGGCGATGCCAGTGACGGCGAGATTGGGCGAGAGCAGCACCGGGAAAACCAGTACCAGCGCCAGGCAGACGATAAGCGCACCACTTTTGACTCTTCTCATTGCTTCCTTCCTTCGAGGCGGCCAAAGATCCCTTGCGGGCGGAAGAGTAAGAGCACCACCAGCAAGATGAAAAAGACCGTGCTTGACCACACAGGAGACCAGACCAGCGCGGTTATATCTCCGATGATGAGCATGGCCAGCGAGGCGAACAGCGCGCCCTGCAAGCTCCCCATGCCTCCCAGGACAATGATTACCAGCAGGCGTGAGATCAGATCGTAGGAACTGGATGCGTTAAACGCGCTGGTCGCCCCGTATGCCATGCCTCCAGCGGCTGCCAGGGACATACCAATGCCAAATGTGATGGACTGCACGCGCTCCACATGTACGCCAATCAGGGACGCCGCCGTGCGGTTCTGCATTGATGCGCGCAGGCAACGACCAAAAGTCGTGCGATAGACGAGCAGGTAGAGGCTGGTTAACAGCACCACAGCCAGCAGGAAACCGAATATATAAATATATGGAAGGTAGAACCCTCCAACATTCACGGATGCATCAACATACCAGGCCTTAAGAATCACGTTGGTTGAACCGAAAAAGAAGATCAGAGTTCCCTCGATGACCAGTGCGAGACCATAGGTGGCCAGAATAGAGAGGGTTAGGCGGTCCCATGTGAGCCTGCGAATGAAGAGCCATTCCGTCACGACGCCAACCACAAACATGATGGGCATCGTGAAGAGGAGCCCCACAAAGAGATCGACATGGAATTGTTGCTCCAACCAGTAGCTGAGATACGCCCCCAGGATCACCAGAATACCCTGGGCGATGTTGATGATGTCCAACACGCCAAAAATCAAAGTCAATCCTGACGCCATGAGCGCGTAGACCCCCCCCGACAGGATTCCCAGCACCGTCCCCTCGATGATCAGGTTCACTGCAATACCTTTCTAGCGTCACAATCACCACGCGCCACTTTTCTGGACGCGCGGTGATCGTGGGGTGCGCTTCGTGCTCTATTGTCAGAGAGGATCAGGACCATGCCGGTTTGGGATACTCCACGTTGGCCTGCGCCTGGTCGTTAGGAAAGACAGGAATCAATTTCCCGCCCTGCCACTGGAACAGGTACGCGACATCCGCAGTATTTTGCCCGTCGGAGCCGAATTTCACCGGACCTTGCAGGCTCTGGAAGGTGTTGCTCCGCAATGTTTGCATGATCTTCTCATTGTCAAGGCTGTGCGCCTTGTTCACAGCCTGTTGCAGCACCTGCCCTACGGAAAATGCCTGCACCGAAGACGAGCCGATGTCATCGGGCGTGCCGCCATACTTAGCAACGAAGGCCTTGATAAACTCAGCGTTCTGGAAGGACTTGGCGTCGGGCCACCAGCCATCATTTGGAACGATTAATCCCTCAGCATTCTTCTGTCCGATCACGCTGGTAAATGCGTTGCCCTGATCGGGTCCGGAAGTCGCTACGACCAGCTTAGGATTGTAATGTTGATGGATGAACGTTTGCAGGAACGGAGTACAATCAGTCACGCCGACACTCCCGATAATCACAACATCCGCAGCGGCATTTACGACCTTCTGGGCAATGGGTGCGTAGTCGGTCGTCTCGGCTGGGTAGATGTCGTAGAGAGCTGTCTTGATGCCACCCGCCTCTAAGAGCGGCTTGATAGTTTCAACTTGCGGTCCCGTGAACGGATCATCTGAGGAGACGTAGGCCACCGTCTTCGGGCGCTGCGCCGCTGGCAAGGATAGAACATAGTTGACAAAGCTTGCGAGGTATTTCGTCGCCGAGAGCGAGACTGAGAAGAGGTTGGTGAATCCATGAGTGAAGGTC
>JACDAE010000406.1 GCA_013695595.1 Ktedonobacteraceae bacterium
ACTCTGGGCCGAACGAGCGGTGCGTATCGTTGCATTTGCCCTTTCTGATATAGAATGGTCGATCCTGCAAGCGCATGTGCAGAATTGCCTGGCACTCATTGAGCAGTGGAACATGGACTTTCGCGAGGCTGACATGATCCGTCAATTTGTTGCCACAAAGTCTCTATAGAGGAGGAGAAAGGATACATGTCAACATCTCCCGCCATCTGGCACGTTCCCTATCAACGCAATCCCTTTTTCACGGGGCGCGATGAGGTGCTGACGCGCATCCATGCTGCCTTACAAACAGATGCAACCGTCGCGCTCTCGCATCCTCAGGGGATCAGTGGCCTGGGTGGAATTGGCAAAACGCAGACTGTGCTCGAATATGTCTATCGCTATCGTGCAGATTATCAGACGGTCTTATGGGCAAATGCTGAATCGTCCAATACCTTGACCACGGAGTTTCTCCGCATTGCCAGCGTCTTGCAATTGCCCGAACGAAACGAGCAACAGGCGCAACGCGTTGTTGAGGCCGTTATGCGCTGGCTGCACGTCAACTCACAATGGCTCCTTGTCCTCGATAACGTTGAAGATATAACGATTGTTGAGCCTTTTATTCCCCTGGCGATCCGTGGACATGTCTTGCTGACCACACGTACCTGGGCACTGAGTCAGCTTGCTCAGCGTATTGAGATCGATACGATGTCACTAGAGGTGGGCGCTCTCTTCCTTCTACGTCGGGCTGGCTTGATCACCCTGCTCTCTTCGCTTGATGAGGCTACGTGCGAAGATCGGACGCTTGCTCTACAGATGACGCAGGAGATGGATGGCCTTCCGCTCGCACTCGATCAAGCCGGAGCGTATATGCGCGAAACGCCCTGTTCACTTGCGACCTATCTCGCACTCTATCAGGCACGCAACACGGACCTCCTGCAAATGCGAGATCCACAGGCTGCATATCCAGAGTCGGTTGCAACAACGTGGTCTCTCTCGTTTGAGAAGATTACACAGTCCAATGCAGCCGCCACCGAATTACTGCACTTGATGGCGGTGCTCTATCCCGATGGCATTCCAGAGGAGGTGGTGACCGATGCCGCAGAACATATGGGAACCATCCTGGGGCCTGTGGCAACGCATCCCTTGCGGTTCGATCTTGCGCTCAAAGAAATCTTGCGCTATTCTCTGGTCTATCGAGATCCTGACACACAAACGCTCACCGTTCATCGTCTCGTCCAAACGATATTTCAGCAGCATATGGGGCATGATTACCAATTTTTGTGGGCGATACGAGCGGTACAGGCGCTGAATACGATCTTTCCTGGGGTCGAGTTTGCGACCTGGGCACGCTGCCAACGCTATATCGTGCAGGCACAACGCTGTGCGGAATTGGTTCAAACGTGGGACATGACATTTGTCAATGCCGCACGTTTGCTCAATCAAGCTGGCGTCTATTTGCGGGTGCGTGCTCGCTATGCAGAGGCAGAACCTCTTTTTCAGCAGGCATTGATCATCTGGCAACAGGCACTGGGTTCCTCGCATTCGCATATTGCGGCATGTTTCAATAATCTCGCATTGCTCTACGAAGCACAAGGCACCTATGAGCAGGCCGAACAGTTTTATCTGCTGGCCCTGGCGATCTGGCAACAGGCTGATGAACAGGCCGAACAGACAAATGTTGCGATTGTCTGCTGTAATCTTGGCAGACTGTATCTGACACAAGGAAACTATGCAGAGGCCGAATCTCTGTTCAAGGATGCGCTCACCTTGCGCCAACACCTCTATGGTGCCGAACATCCTGATAGCGCCTCTGTGCTCCACAATCTTGCCGAACTGTACCTGGCCCAGGGCCAATATAGCCAGGCCGAGTCGTATTATCAGCAAGCAGGCTCTATCCGCGAACATCACTTCGGGCGGCACCATCCCGAAACGATTGCGAGTTTCAATGGTCTGGCACGAGTGTATCAGCGACAGGGGCGCTATATGCAAGCAGAAGCGCTGCTCAAGGAGATTCTCCCACCATCTGAAGCTGCCTTTGGCCTGCAACATCCTGAGGTGGCGACCATTCTGCATAATCTGGCGTTGGTGCTTGAAGAGCTGGGAAAGTACGAACAGGTCGAGCAACTCTATCAGCAGGCCTTGACGATCCGCGAACAACGACTGGGTTCAGATCATCCAAATGTCGCTGCGACCCTCAATAGCTTCGCAGGATTGTACAGCAGAGAGGGAAAGTACGAGCAAGCGGAGCCGCTCTATCAACGTGCGCTGACAATCTACGAGCAAGCGGTCGGCCTGGAACATCATCATACTGCTTCCGTGCTCAATAATCTGGCTGACCTTTATCGGTCACAGGAAAACTATGCGCAAGCCGAGCAGTTCTACCAACAAGCGCTTAAGAGCTACGAGCAAGCGGTCGGAAACGAGCATCCCGATACTGTTGCGACGCTGGGCAATCTCGCGTTAGTCTATCAAGCTCAAAAACGCTATGCAGAGGCCGAACAGTTGACTGATCGCGTCATCGCTCTGCAAAAACAGACACTTGGTGCCGAACATCCTCGCGTGGCTGTGAGTATGCACAATTTAGCCGGACTCTATCGAGTGCAAGGAAAATATGAGCAAGCCGAGCAGCTTTACAGGCAAGTGCTGACCATATGGGAACACACTTTGGAGCCGACACATATACGTATCGCGAATACCCTGCACAACCTTGCACTCGTTTATGTTGATCAGGGAAAGTATGAGCAGGCGGAAGAATTGTATCAGCAAGCCTGGACGCTTTTGCAGCAAATCCAGCCAGTTAATCATCCTGATACGCTTATCTTGCTGAATAATTATGCAGACCTTTTAGAGAGGGCTGGTCGGGTGGATGCTAAAACGGCACTGCTTGCGCAGTATTTGATGTTGAAACGGCAAACACAGGGATGAAATGTTGGAATGAGTATGTACTGCTCATAGGGCGTAAGAAAAGAAAAATGTTGCTGAATCAGCAAATAAAATTGAGATATATGCATTGCAACTCACTCATGATGTACTTGTTGATGATAATCATGCTTGCCGAACATCTACTGCTAATTGAGCGGTGACCCATTCCCATGCCGAACGTACTCCAGGCAGATCAAAGTTACATGTTCTGGGAGTATCCTCCATAAGGGCAAACAAGAGTTCTTCAAGAGGAGTAGTAGGATGATAGTTGATTGTACCTCCTCGGTAGCCCCGCTGGCGATCTAAAGCTGGCAACTCCAGGCACCCGAAGTCTGTCTCATCAAGGGTGGCAAAAACCTTGAGTCTATCCGTTCCGTGTGTCAATCTATCTGATAGTGACGCTTGTAGATCAAGGATGTATTCATCACCAGGAGCAAGTATGTGATAAGGTTCATCATACGGGAAGATTTTTGTAATACTCCAATCAGGTGCCAGATTGAATATAATAAAGTTAAGTTTGAATGAAGAAATATTCTTGATCTGCAAAAATATCCACTCATTCGAAGTCAGTTACCAATTTTTGAGCCAATTAAATCTGCAACCTCTTTCAGATCAGTTGGAGCATTGTTGACAATCCACTCAGTAAGCGCAACGCCATACAGTACCTTGTCATACTCAACACGGCTTTCTGAAAGTTCTTTAAAGAGGGTTTCTAAAACTTTAGCTCCGTGTACTTCTTGTAGCCATTCTTCTTCGGTGCTATACTTTGATTCCGCGATGCACTGCTGAAGCTTCTCCTGCACCTCTTCAGGCGTCACAGGATCATCTCGAAACCCCTCTATCTGAGACATAACATACGAGATTGCCTGGGGGTTCAGCAGATAGTTCTCATACATCATTCGAGGAAGAAAAACTACCGTCCCCTGGCTCCGTCGGATAAGGTCATCTTGATTTTGTTGGCTTCGTTTTTCTCGGTCAAATATAATGCCTATTGCGGGAGGAATAAGTCCCTCTCCCCTTGTCAGGCGGTCATAGATTTTCAAAATAGTCTCTGAGTGTTTGCTCTCAAAGTCTCCTGTCTGGACGACACCAAGAATTTTTGTGCCCCGTAACGGCTTTTGCAGTATGTGCTCAATGATGAGCGGAAACGACGACTCTTCAGTGGCACCTTCCACCCATAAGATGTTGTCCGCACCGAATACATCGGAGAGTCTTGTCCCAACCTCTGATAGTAATAACTTTTGATCCTGGGTCTTCGTGCTGTCGAGTTGCGTTATAACCGTCTCTGCCTCCACTTTTTGCAGCAGAAAGAGTGTGTTGGGGTTAACGACGGACACAACTTCCGGGGAGTGGGTGGTGATAATGAACTGATGCTGCGTGTATCGCTTGAGTATTTCTAATAACTTTCGTACTGCGCCTGGGTTCAGGAAGCTTTGTGGTTTATCAATGATGATCGTTTGTGGTTTATCTGCTGTGAGTACCACGTAGAGGATTGCGAGCACCTGGCCGATACCCGTTCCGCTTTCGGCAAGCGGTATGGCAAGATCGTCTCGTTCAGTATCAAGGTCTATTGACCATACCAGGATTCTAACCTGACTACCATCTGGGCTTGATGGAACAGCGATCCACTTGATTTCAGGAAAAATAGTGCTGATATGTTGATTGAACTTACGAAAACGGCTAGGGTTGCTTCCCTATAAAGCCTCTGAAGTGACTGATCCTCTTGGATGAAGTGACTGTGCATGCTCTAACTGTTGTTGGGGAATGTTCACTTTAAACCGGGTTAACATCGCGACTGCTGCAAGCTCACCCACTGACTCGAGATATGCAGAAACAAAACTGTTTGGACGGTAAATGCACTTTAGCCTGCTAGATTGGTGCAATTGTTCCAGGAAGTTTGCGGCCTCTTTAACCATATCTGGTCCTCCTCCTATAACGGGCACATAGAATTCACTTCCTGAGTTTATGAATAATTGTTCCACTTCTCCTGCGGCAAGTTGGAAAGTTATCTCAACGGTAGACAAAAACGGATCATGTAAAGAAATACCCCGTTCTGGGCTTGTCTTCATGCTTGTGTGAAGTTTATTGTCAAAATGCAAACTTAATGCTTCAACTAATGCAGTCTTGCCAGCATTATTCTGTCCAACAATAACATTAAAGCCAGGAGTAAGCGCTACTTCTTTAGGAGCGAGATAACTTTTATAGCCTTGTATCTGAAACTTAGTAATATACATCAAACGTTGCCTCTCTACTGTTATTGGATGTGGGTCGCAAGATACTTGTGATTTGTGCTAGTATAGCTGAGAAGAGGAGCAATTACAAAAAAGAGGATAAAGGATAGGCAAACTGGTTCATCTTCAAGAGTCGGCTACCCTGGTGGTTGGTGGAGAGATGTCATTCTGGCCTACAGCCCAGCCTGACGTCAGGCAACAGTTAGCCACCATGTCAGTTTAGGATTGTTTTACACATTTATTGACAATATTGAAAGGAGGTAATAGACTGGTAGGACCCCGCTAAACGGTAGTTGAGCATAAAACCCCCTTTCGTAGGCGAACTCTTGGAGGTTTGCTGGGAGGATCGATTGGCTCAATTTGTTTCCTTGGCTGCCCTCTTCCCTTGGGTTCAATCCAAGGCGATAATGCGATGCGGTAGTTCAAAAGTTCACAAATACTCCTGACATTATCGGTCAATCCTGCCGCCATGGCAGGGATACAAGCAGAGCCCACATGCGAGACGTTCGAAAGCTCATCCATGGGCAAAACAGAAATTGTAGGTGCATCCGATCAAATACATACCCGTCTCAAGCGCTCTCAGACGACGAGCGGCATGGCGAGACTTGCGTGTCAAACTCGCCAGCCGTTGTCAGAACGTGCCATTCAAACGCTCAATAAAGGCAGTATTGAGAACAGTCCCTCCTTGTGAACCCTGCAACAACTGCTCAGCGTGCAAGAGGAGTCCATGAGCCATCTGTCGCGTGACCTCGCCGACGCGTTTCTTCTTTGTTCGCTTGATGACCGTACCAATGTGCAATTGGGGCCAGATCTGCAAACATGCTCGTTCCACTCTCGCTGTTTGTTTGACCCTCTCTCGGAACGCACGGTGGATAATGCCTGGATAGGCGTTCCAGCCGTCTGTCAACACGAGCAAGGGGCGTAAGCACATGGCACATCGGTGAACCTGTCGGAGCAGTTGGTCGGCCAAGCTGCGATCACGCGAGTGTTGGACCACTCCTGCTATCCACAAGCGCGTCGAAACCATCATCGCCAATCCCATCCAGGCCACCATCTTGCATCCTTTCCCCCAAATGCGCGTCGACTTGCACATGCATCAGGTCGAGGTGTCCTTGTTCAACCAACTGCTGATGCACCTTTTGACAATGGACTCCTGCTCGATCTCGCCAATCAGCCACCGTTCGTTCATCTAAGCCAAACGCATGCACAATGGCTTGGATTGGGCATCCATAGGTCAAAAGAGTCACCACGATGACAATGAGTTCCGTTGGTTTGCGCAAGCCCTCGAACATCGTTGCTCGTCGGGCACTGAACGTTTTTTTGCATACGATGCCTCGATACCGTTGCCTGCTACGATCATGGATGATGATATTGCCCAAGTCTTTTTGGCCTCTTGTGGAACACATCGAATTCGGGCAAAATACCTTCGACGGCTCCATTGGCTCTGTCGTACTTTTTTGCATAAGCACATCATGCCAGGGACCGTCTTTTTTCAATTCACTCCCACTTCACCGGATGGTGGAGTTCTACCCACCTGTGGATGATCTGGCTCAACCAAATGCCGCTTTTGTTCAACGGTACGGACTTGATTTTTTTTTGAGAAAGTCCGTCTCGACTTTCAGTTGACCGATTTGTTGATAGAGGCTTGCTATCAATGCTTCTTCACTCTTCGCTCGTTCAGATCCTGATCGTGAAAAAATATCCGGAAGTTCATCAAGAACTAGCTTCTTCCATTGTGTGATTTGCGTCGAATGAACCCCATACTCTGAGGATATCTCATTGATGGTTTTCTGCCCTTTTATTGCTTCCAGTGCTACCTTTGCTTTGAAATCACTACTGTACTTCTTTGGTGAACTTGTCATGGTTTTCCTCCTTGGAAATGCATCTCTCCTTCCTGCTATTTTATCTCATCAACCTGTCCACTTTCCTGGTACCATTATACCACCTCTTTTTTGAACAGGGCGAGAGACACAAACGATCCCCTCCTGAACCACCTTCCTTTTCAAAGCTAGTTGATTGCTTGCGCACGCCTTTTCTTTAGATTATCCGTTCATCATACGGAGATTTTGTGCAGGCGGATATCCTGAATAGTTGCCCAGACAATGGTGAGACAACTGGTTTCTGTTGTAAACACATCGATCTGATCCGTGCGTTGCCGAACATTGCTAAACAAGCTTTCGATGGCGTTGGTGGTTTGAATGTATCGGAACAGGGATACAGGAAACTCGTAAAACGTCAAAAGATGGTCCGCGTCTTCCATCAGGCTTCGGACCGCTTCTGGATAGCGCTGGGTGTACTTGGCTTGAAAAGCAGCCAGGTGGATCAGTGCTTCTTGTTTTGTCGCTTGCTCCCAAATTCCACCTAATTCGGCTTGCACGTCTGCGCGCTCTCGCCTGGGGACCGCATTGAGAACATTGCGTTGTTTGTGCACGAGGCAGCGCTGACGAGGGGTTGCCGAAAAGAGGTCTTTCACCGAGGCAATCAAGCCGTCATGCCCATCGCTGACGATCAGATCCATCTGAGTGGCACCTCGTCTTCGCACCTCGTGTAAGAGGCTTGCCCATCCCTCTTTGCTTTCCTCAGCACATGCACGCAAAGCCAACACCTCTTTGTTTCCGCGCGTATCGACTCCTAAAGCGACCAGGATGATGGTCGAATCGGCCTGATCTCCATGACGAATGCTGAAATGCACTCCATCAAGGTACAGGATCCGGTAGTGGTCTTGCAGTCGACGTTCTCGCCAGGCTTCAAATTGCTCCGTCAGGGTCTGATTCAAGCGGCTAATCGTGCTCGCGCTGGGGGCCACTCCCAGCAAGGTTTGAGCGACGTCCCCGACCTTGTGAGTGCTGGTCCCAGACACAAACATCTGGGTCAGTCCGTCGGCAATATGCGGTTCAAAGCGACTGTAGCGTTCGAAGGTTTGTATCTGAAACGCTCCTTCTCGATCTCTGGGGACGATGACATCCTCAATTTTGCCTGTCGCGGTGATCAAATCACGAGTGTAGGAGCCATTGCGATAGCCTTTGCGTTTGGGAGTACATTCTCCCCAGGACGCTTGCAGCAAGGCTTCCAGCTCTTCTTGCATCACCAGTTCGATCACCTGTTTCACGGCTTTCTGCGCAAGGGCACGCAGATGCTGGTGAAATTCCTGGTGATCAGGCAAAACAGGAGACGGCGATTCCGAGGATGCAGAGTTTCCCGTCGATGTGGTACGCTTTTTCTTGGATACAGGCATGATTTTCTCCTTCTTAAAAACGATTTGGGAAGTTTTAAGGGGACAATCTCTGCCTGTAGTATCTCTCTTTTTGGCCTTCTTTGGCGAGGGGATCTGTTACACACAATTCGCTATGGCATCTTGCTCCGTTGAGTACCACGTTTATAAATAAGAGCAGTAGCAGCATCAAAAACTGAGTTGCTTACTTTAGGATTAATAAGCTGTACCTCTGTCAGCGAGATAACGTTAACAACAATGTTGTCTGCGACTGAACCATCAGGCTGATGCACAGAGACAATATCACCAATCTTAACTTCTTGCATCTCTAGTCCCCCAACGCCTTAATCAACGCCTCCCGCCCATCCGCATAAAACAGAATGCTAATCTTCATCGCCATCTCGTCCGACAAATCATTTAACTGCCTACGTACCGAAATCGGGATCAACAGCGTACTGGCCCCCTTCTCAATCGCAAGCTCAGCCACATTGACGGCATTATATACGGGATCAAGTCCACCACCAAGATTCAAACCGCCAACGATGATCAAGCCACCCTTCAAACTCTTACTCAGCAAGGCACTACAGAATGCCAGCAGCGCGGGTAGCCCTAAATGCGATCCCGTCTTGGCCGTGTCGAATGCACGCAATTGCACAATGAATTCGTGATGACGCGGATCCCGATCCCCTACAAGGTCTCTAGCTCGTGTCAGCAAATTTTGTTCTCCGTACTTGATGCTTTCCCTGAATGGTCCTGGTCAGGCGTTGGTGCGCTCGATGACCCATCTTCTGGGAAGCACATGGAAGCCTTTGGGGATGACCTTGTCTCAGTCAATCGTTGTTCCTTGGGGTGCCCAGACGCCACGCAAGCCAGTCCAGGCATGTTTGACAATTTCCAGACGGATGGCAAGGTGGTCTTTGACCCATTGTTTGAAGGGAGTCCCTGCATACCCACTATCTGCCCAAATCAAGAGGAGGCGAGGCAGCTTTCCAACGAGAGACAGGAGGAGCACCATCGCCCCTTCGCGATCGGCGATGTCAGCGGCAAGCACTTTCACCTTCAGGAGCAATCCCAGCGTGTCCACCAGCAGGTGTCGTTTTCGGCCTTGGATTTTTTTGCCCCCATCGTAGCCACGTGCATCGCCACGCACCGAACTGGTTTTGATCGATTGACTGTCCACAATGGCTGCGCTTGGTTTGGGTTCTCTCCCAACGCTGACGCGAACCTCTCGTCGCAGCGCCGCGTTGACCTGTTCCCAAACGCCAGCCTGTTTCCATTCGCGGAAATACAGGTAGACCGTACTCCAGTTGGGTAAATCATGGGGGAGAGCATGCGCCAGGGACACCCACTGCGCAGCACATACAAAACCCCATTGACGATTTCTCGCCGATCAATTTCCTGCAGTCGGCCGCCTGGCTTGGCAGCAGGGATCAAGGGTTCTAGGATCGCCCATTCTTTGTCTGTTACATCTGATGGATAGACACGCCGCTCTCTACCGCATATACACATACTGCTTCTCCTCGATTCGCTCAATTTGGCTTCATTCTCTTCTCCCTTTTTTCTATCGGCTATTTTTCGTCTTTCTGTACACCCTCTAAGTACAATCAAGGAACAAATTTGGGATACGACCTGCTGACCAGGCATATACAATACCCAAAAAGTGGTGTGACCCACGGGATGCGCAACGAGATGCACATTTTGCTGAAGCGGCTTCGCAGAACCGTTCAATACTCTTGCTTATTTGAGGAAAAGGACTGAAATACCTCTGCCTTCTCAAAACAAGAGAGCAAGAAAAGGATACCCTCAAGCTCAAGTGCTGCTGAGCTAAAACGTATCATATGATCTACAAGAAGGGTATTTATTGGAGATGCATGAAATTGCTGTATTTTGTCACAAAGTGCAACCTCGTTGCGCATCCCGTGGGCACAGGGAGACGCTTACATCGTGTTCTCATGTCCAGCGATCTGAAACCACCCAAATCACCCAAACCACCCAAACAGAAGGCAGCTCCAGTCGCACCACCGACACCCACTCCTACCCCAACCGCTTCGCAACAGACACCGCAAAATAAAACGACGGCAACCACGACAACGACCAATCAGCAGATCACAATTGAGAGCTTTCTTGCATCTCAACCGACAGAAAACAAAAAACCAGACCAGCCAGCACCTGCACCATCGACAAACACGAATGCACCAGCGCAAGATGCGCCACCGCCAGCGGCAAAAAAACCGATTAATTTCAAAAGGCTGAAAGAGTAAAAAAGAGAGGTCAAGATGCAAGAGAGGGAAAATGGTGCGTTACAAGCACCAAAAGACTTCAGACGGATTACCGGAGCGCATGAAATTCTCACCTCGTTTGCCGTGGCCGAGGTGCTGAATGTGCTCGCCATGCTGTTTATTGGAGCATGGGGAACTCCTCTTATCTGGTGGTGCCTTCAATATGTTGGACGATGGTTTCATAGCAGCCTGCTCTTCGATCTCGGCCTGCTTCTGTTCCTGATTTTTCTGCTTCGTGGTTTTACACGACAGCACCAAGTAAAAAAGATTGGGATTGTGAGCGGTCCTGCGGCTGATGTCTGGAACATTCCTTGTGCGTTTATGGCCTTGATCGTCTTTCTGCTCGTCGCCCTCAGCGTCATGCCGTGGAGATGGATGACTATTCCGCTTACAATCATCCCGACCTATCCGCTTGAACCCTTCTCCTGGCCACCCCATCCATTTGTGCCTGGCGCATGGATCGCTGCGGCTCTCCTGTTCCTCACCCATCTGCGCATACTCCAACGCTACCGTCAGCAGCGCGAGGGACTTGCCTATTCACGAGCGCATCCCGGCAGCAATCGTACCCGCCTCATCCAACAGGCATATGGCTTCTATGAACGCGGCCTCGCTCGCTTCGATCCCCCCCTGTGCAGCTCAACGTCCCAGCACCCTTTCTCTACTTCGAGGAAGAAAAACTGCCTGAGTGTTAGAGCGTGGGGTCTATTGGATCAATGGAGAGTCACTGGTCATTTCAGATGCCCTCGTGGGTCCGGAGGCAAAACAAGCCAACATGCTCTTACCATTGCTGGGGGATTTTGCATAACCCCCCGATACGGTGCACTCGGATGGGACACGTTCGCCTGATCGGCGACTACCATTTCGCGCCGCAATCAGGGCGTTCTTTGGAGAATCTTCGCCCATTGGGATAATACAAGGATTCGTACAAAAATGGGCCATTTGGGGTCAGCGTATCGAAAGGTGAACAGTGCATGCTCATGCAGGTTCAGGTGGAAAGCTCACCGTGCAACCAGTGCTTCTCTACAGCAAGCCGAGTTCTCTGGCTTTGAGGGCCGCCTGCGTCCGGTCGTGCACCCCCAGCTTGCCCAGGATATTGCTGAGATGGTTCTTGACCGTGCCGCTGGCGATATAGAGGGACTCGCTAATCTCGCGATTGGAAGCCCCACGCGCCAGCAAGGCCAGGATCTCCCGCTCGCGTTCGGTCAACTGCGCCACGTCGCTCCCGCTACTCCTGCGTTCGTCGTCGGGAGCGATCAGTGCGGGCTCGATGGGTGCAGAAGAGAAGGAGGCAAGGACTTTGTGTGCGACATCGGGATGCAGGAGGACCTGCCCCTGGGCAACCACGCGAATGGTCATGGCGAGCTGTTCGGCAGTGATGTCTTTGAGCACATAGCCCAGCGCTCCCGCTTGCAGACCCGCCTGGATCAGCTCTCGATCGTCGAAGGTCGTCAGGATGACCACGCGGATCTCGGGCCAGCGCTCGATGAGGGCACGCGTCGCGGCAATGCCATCCAGACGCGGCATGCGCACATCCATCAGCACCACATTGGGAGCCGAACGCTGGACCGAGAGGCGCTCAACCATGGCCAGCGCTTCCTCGCCATCACCCGCCATGCCCACCACCTCCAGGTCCGGCTCCAGCTCAATCAGATTGCGAAAGCCCTCGCACAGCAGACGCTGGTCATCCACAATCAGCACACGGAGACGCTCTGCCATGACTAGACCTTCTCTCTGCTTTCGCGTGATCGCGTGGCGCTGCCCTCCGCTTGCTCCCGTGGGGTGAGCGGGAGCACCACTTCGACACGCCAGCCGTGCCCAGGCTCAGGGCCAGCCCAAAGCCGCCCATCCAGCAGCGCGACGCGTTCGCCCATGCCCAGCAGGCCGAAGCCAGACGCTCTTTGCTCGTGCGAAGGCTCGCACCCCTGGCCGTTGTCCAGCACGGTCAGTTCCACTTGTTCCGCCTGTCCACCGCTCGTGGAGAGGCGCAGCAGCACCTTGGTGGCATGCGCATGCTTGCGCATATTGGTCAGCGCCTCCTGCGCGCAGCGGTAGAGCGTCAGGCGCACTTCAGGATTCAGGGGATGCGTCGCCTCTTCCAGATCGAGCGTGATCCTGGTCTCGGGGCAGATGGTTTCACATGCCA
>JACDAE010000426.1 GCA_013695595.1 Ktedonobacteraceae bacterium
GGGTGCAGTCGTATCAAGTCCAATGACCTGCACACTAAAGCTCCC
Source organism: Ktedonobacteraceae bacterium (assembly GCA_013695595.1). GTDB lineage: Bacteria > Chloroflexota > Ktedonobacteria > Ktedonobacterales > Ktedonobacteraceae > JACDAE01. Next base: position 46 of record JACDAE010000426.1, read on the forward strand.
TATACTCTTATTGCCGGTTGCATCTTGCGCACTACAAGTGACGGTAGTTACTCCCGTCGGAAAGGTATCTCCTGATGCTGGCATACAACTTGTCGTAATCTGACTAGCTGTATCATCAGGATCGGTCGCGGTGACATTGTAGCTCACTGTCGCCCCTTGCGCATTCGTGGCAGCCGTTTTTATTGAGGCGGGTAACTGTAAAGTCGGTGCCGTCGTATCCGAAAAATCGAACGCTTCTCCAGTAGCAAGCACATGACCGGCATTATCATGACCACCAACGATCAATACTTTCCCAGTTGCCAATAACACCGCAGTTTGTCCCCAACGCGGCGTTGTCATACGACCAGTCGACGACCAACTAGCTTTTGTGGGATTGTAGATCTCTGTTGTCATAAGAGCATGGCTATTGTTATCCCAACCTCCAGCAACAAGAAGTGTGCCATCGTTTAGCAAGGTTGCTGTATGGGAGACACGAGCCACGGCCATACTGCCAACGGTCGCCCAGGTATTTGCAACAGGATCATATACCTCTGCCAGCCTGGCACCACCTCCGACAACCAATACTCTGCCATCCTTCAATAGTGTAGCGGTGTGAGAGGCACGAGCTACATTCATGTTCCCAATGGCCTGCCAGATATCGGTCGCGGGATCGTATATCTCGGCAGTAGTAAGAATGCTGCCGTTGCTATCGCGGCCACCTGTCACCAACACTTTTCCATTTGCCAGAGCCGTCGCCGTATAAAATACACGCGCGAATAACATATTCCTGGTTGCCATCCATCTTCCAGTTGTTGGATCATAAAGCTCTGCCCTTGCTAATGCGTAGCCACCGCTACTCTGACCACCAGTGACTAACACTTTTCCACTTGCCAGCAATGTTGCCGTCTGAAATGTACGAGCAACGGTCATTTTGCCGGTTGCTGTCCATATACCACTCGCCGGATCGTATAATTCTGCCGTGGCAAGCACATGACCCACACTGTCCTGCCCTCCGGCAACCAGCACCCTGCCATCATTCAATAACGTGGCGGTATGCCCATAACGAGTTATCATCATACTTCCAGTTACCGTCCATGCGTCGCTCGTCGGATCGTATAATTCTGCCGTGGCAAGCACATGACCCGAACTGTCCTGCCCGCCGACCGCAAGGACAGCCCCACTCGCCAATAACGTAGTAGTATGCCCATAACGGGCCGTCGTCATACTTCCAGTCGCCGTCCATGTACCAACTGGCACTGCTTCGTGCGCTTTCACCTCTGGCACCACTACCAGAGACGCTACGATAAGCAGCAGCAAAAGATAGAAGCGTATTCGCATTATTAAAGCTCTTTCCTTTGTGCTATGTTGATCGTGTATTTTTCCTCTACAATAAGAAAGTTCAACGCCAGGTATGGGTGCAAACGGCGTGAAGCTCTCTGTATTTCCAGCCTCTCTCCTCACCATAGCACGCAAGAAAAGTTATCTTAATCTATACTTTTGCATAGGTCAAAGAACAATGATGTGGGATCACAATCGTTAGCCTTTCTATTCCTTCCGAGATAAATAGACATTAGATCAAAAATGAGGGCGAATTTAGAAGGAGGGAATCTCTTTTTTTGACTATTAGATAGATTTGGGGTACACTATACAGTGTTTGAGTGATGACATTAGTATGTAGAACGGAAAACATGATCACAGTCATCAAACAAAATCCGCAAGGTGCGGAAATGCTTCGTTACCAGGGTGAGGTTACTGAGCAATCACCGACAAGGATTGTCATCCAGGCGGCGTGGTCAAATCCGCCCAAAGATCTGGGGTATACACGCTTTGAGGCTGGCGACTCTTTTACTGAGTATTATTACAGTGACCGCTGGTTCAATATTTTTGATATTTTAGGGTCAGATGGCAAACGCAAAGGCTGGTACTGCAATATTGCACAGCCAGCAACTATTTTTGACGATCGTATAGAACAAATCGATCTCTTCCTGGACGTGTGGGTGAATCCGCAAGGAAAGCCACTCCTGCTGGATGAGGACGAATTTGCTGCCGCCACGACGCTCAGTGAAGAGCAACGCATGGGGGCACGCGCTGGATTACAGGCGCTTTTACAATTAGTAGCAAGCCACAGTGAAGCATTTTCTTCTCTGTGATCATACGTGTGTGGGAGCCACTTCACGCTCTCGAAAGGCATATCTTGATGGAAAATTGGGACGCCAGGCAGTCCCAGCAGTTAGCTGGTACCTCCAACGCCTCCGGACATAAACAAAACATTGTCGCATTTGAGTCTCACCGACAGTTACGAGACATCATTTCCGAATTAATTTATCTCACAACCAGTAGCACATTGACGACTAGCGATCTCCAAAAACGCCTGAACGCGCATAAGACGACGTTCGGTAGCAGTTTCACCACCCAGTTAGTACGCGCACTCCTCCATACAGATGAGGATGAACGAGAAGCAGTAACCTGGCTGCTCACACAACTCAACGATCAAGAAACGATTGCCCTCCTGCAACAAATAGCACAGAATAAAAGCCTTTCGCGCTTAGTACGCCTTTCAGCTTCTCTGACGCTGGCTGGCATGGGCGCAACCCAGGAAATGCAGGATATACCCAGGCGTGTACGACTCTATGCCATAAGCTAAGTAGATACAATCACGGAATGAAATCCCAAATACATGTAATACAATATTAATTTCACAATTGCATGTAATCCAGTAGGGACCCGATTGTATCGCGTCCGTGATTGATCAACCTGGAGCCACCAATCAATGAATGGCTTCCTTACCTTAATGCTATTTGGTCCATCATCGTGATATCCACATCAATTTTTTAAAGTGTATCAATCGGGTCCCTACCGGATTACATGCAATGCAGACATTTCCGGATCAACGATCCAACCCTCAAGTTTATGAAATGATGGTATGCCATATCCCTGGTCACGCCGCATATAAGACCAACCTGCTTGAATGGCACACAAAACGGCATCCAGTTTATCGCCCATAGGATCACCGACAAGCTCAGCGGCGATGGCTTCGCTCAGATCGAGCTTCAGACCATACAACGCCAGCAATTCATCTGAACGAAGAGCGCCAACAAGCTTCTGGCGAGCTTGCAGGTGCTCTTCAGTCTGTTTCTTGCGCTCATCACTCTTATAGGATTGTCTACCGAGCCCTTTACGAGCAACCAGGGATGGATAGCCTTCCAGGACGATTTTCTCACTGGCAGTTGGACGGCAGGGGAGAATACTCGTATCAGTTGCCAACAGGCGCGGGGCACCTTCAAAGAACATCTTTCCAACTGGAATGCGATGCAACATCATAGGACTGATAGCTCCAGCTCGTATATCGGTCACGCGACGATGCAGCTTATCACCCATCTCCCTACCATCACGATAACGCTGAATGCTCTCCTCAAAGCCAGCTTTCCCCAGGGCAGCGATATGCTGGACATAACCCTCCCAGGTCTGAGGCCAATGCAGGTTGACGATAAGTTTGTGAGGTTGGCCGAAGGGAAAGTCGAGGGCGGCGATCCAGGGACCGTCCTGGCATAGGAAGTGCTCGAAGTCAATGAAGGTTGTGAATAACTGGCATGACCGTATAGTAAGGGTATGCTCGTCAAGTTCGCAACAGGCGCATGTAATGGGTTTGCGATGACCAGGGGCACTGGTAAAATCGAGGCCGAAAACGCGCATTGTTAAAGTTGTGCCATCACATTCTTACTAATGGTTCGCAGGGTTGCAAAGACGCCACGCCCATCGGCGGCAATAGCCTCAAGGCTGGGAGCGCGGCGACGATTCAGATAGCGTTCAAGGACGGGCACAGGGAGAGCATTGGGCATGTCGCGCTTGTTCCACTGCATCACCAGGGGAAAAGTGCGCATATCTTTGCCGATGCGCCGCATATTCATTTCCAGTTCAGAGATGCTCTGTACATTCTCCTCGAACTTATCGGCCTGTGAATCGACAACAAAGACGATGCCATCTGCGCCGTTGAGCACAGCAAGGCGTGTACGCTCATAAAGGATTTGACCAGGCACAGTGTAGAGATGAAAACGGGTGCGGAAGCCGTGAACTGTACCTAGATCGAGCGGCAAGAAATCAAAGAAGAGCGTGCGTTCGGTTTCAGTAGCAATCGAGAGCATATCACCCCGAGCGTTGGGGTTAATGCTCTTGAACACATGTTGCAGGTTCGTTGTCTTGCCACAATAGCCGATACCGTAGTAGACGATCTTACAGTGGATCTCATGAGATGCAATATTGATCAGCGCCATATATGCCTGTTCCTCTAATCGCGGAAGAGCAGATCAATGGTATCCTCAACAGAAGAGCGAAATTGCAGATTGAGCACGGAGGATTTCGTGCGGGTAGTGTCGGTACGAACGCGTTCAAGAACGCGGTATAACTCATCTGAAGCTTTCTTTGAAAGCACTTTGACCAGACCAATATGCGTTAACTTGTCAAAAATGATGACAAGCAGCCATTGTTCCTCAATCATGGATGTGTAGATGTTTTCCTGCACACCTTGCTGAAAAATATTACGGAAGTCTTTCTCGTCGAGTAGTCTCGCAACTTCGCGTGAAGATGAAAAGACGCCAGCGAGCAGAGCACCCAGAGTCGTCGCATTTCGTCGTGTACCCGCTCCCTGTACAGCCACCACCTGACCACTTTTATCGATAAGCATAGTAGAAGTGGCATTGGTATCATTCATAAGTTTCACAAGGACTGTCGAGATAGAAGTAAGTTCACGGTCCGAGATGACAAGATTGGTCAATTGTTCCATGGACGCGCCGCCCTCCGTGTACACGCCTGACATAAGATTTCGTTTATTATAGATGTTGCGCTACGCGATATCAAGAGCCTCAAGAATTTCATTGCGGCTCGCCTTCACGAGATGGCGTACGCGTCCAATGTTTGAGGCATTATCAAAAAGGGTTACCATCAAGGCAAATTCGCCCAGAGGATCGACGCTCACCAGGCCGTGCTCATATTCCATGAGGACTCCAACGACACTGCCACGCGCAATCTCCTGCCCAAGTGCTTCCGCTGTGCTCAAGCCAGTGGTCGTAATAGCACCTACCGCCTCCATATCTTCTTTGCCGTCACGTGTTAAACCTTCGATCATAAGGCCATCCCTGCCGACGAGGATAGCTTGACGTACGCCTGGAATCGAGAGAAAACGGCTTAACGTCTGTTTGAGATCAACCATTTCTTCCTCCCCGTTGAAGGATACCGGTCTAAAATACTAATGTGTATGAGTCCGACCTCACCCATTCTAACCTATCCGCTCTCTAGACGCAATGGTATAGGACATGATGGCTAATGGAATATAATGAAGCAATAAAAGTTTAGCCTTTTTTCCTCCCTCTTAAGAGAAACGTTTGTTTGTTCTTATTTTTACGTAGACAAAAAGGATCTTATATTACATGCACGAACAGAATGCGCTCTGGATACCTTCAAATAACTATTTTCGCGGTCGCTCCGGCCACACTCCCACCTGGATTATCATTCATGGCACGGCTGGCTTCACGAGCACCGAGGAGGTGGGTTACTACTTCCAGCAGGCCGATGTAGCCACCCATTATATTATCGGACAGGACGGGACTCTTGTGTGTTGTGTGGATGAAGATGATGGGGCCTGGGGTAATGGAGGCGTGACGAAGGGGCATGACCCGTGGTGGTCACGTACCTTGAACCCAAATCTGCTTACCATTTCTATTGAGCACGTAAAGCCATCACGCGATAACTCCGATGAACTAACCGCTATACAAAAACAGGCAAGCTTTACTCTGATTCAACACATCTGCGCACGTTATAACATCTCTGGACGCCGGGCCGATGCGCAGGGCGGCATCACAGGTCACTACTCGATGGACCCTGTGCATCGCAGCTTCTGTCCCGGCCCTTACCCCTGGGATGAGCTGTTCACATTTCTCAATTCGTAACTGGCTAAATAGACAGATGTGGTGCGGCAGTCGCCTCATCGCCTGTATTTGGTGTTCCAGATGGCTCGATCAAGAGAAGATGTGTTTCTTCTTCTGCGAATGGCTGATGTTCGACACCTCGTGGTACAACAAATAATTCTCCTGGCTCCAGAACCACATTCTGGTCACGCAAACGGATCGTCAGTCGTCCTTTGAGGACCATAAAAAAGTCGTCTGTATCGTCATGTTTATGCCACACAAATTCGCCCTGGACCTTCACGACCATAATGTCGCAATCATTGAAGTGGGTGACGGTACGTGGGGACCAGTGTTCCGAGAAAAGCGCGAGCTTCTCCGCAAGCTGTATCTTTTCGTTCATTGTTTTTCTCCTCTCTAAAAAAGTAAGTCGACAAAAAAGCTCATTCATCCTACCCAATAGGTATATGAATGAGCTTTTATTACTCAACCAGATCTAGTAATATTATGATCCCACTCTACCAGGATAGTTAGGTGGTGACTTCGTAGTAATCACATCGTGTGGATGGCTCTCACGCAAGCCTGCTCCCGTTATGCGCACAAATTGCGTTTTCTCCTGCATATCCTTGATGGTGGCCGCTCCCGCGTACCCCATGGATTGCTGCAAGCCTCCCACAAGCTGGAAGACCAGAGGGCCAAGCATACCTTTATAGGGCACACGAGCCTCGATCCCTTCCGCAATCAGATGGGTCTCATCGATGTCGCCCTGGAAGTAGCGATGTTTACTATAACGGCGCTGCTTCATGGCTCCAATCGATCCCATACCACGATAGTCTTTGAAGCGCTCCCCATGCGAGATGGTGAGTTCACCAGGACTCTCATCAACTCCTGCCAGCAGGCTACCGAGCATAACGGTGTCGGCACCAGCGGCGATGGCTTTGGCGATATCTCCGGAGTACTGAATGCCTCCATCTCCGATGATAGGAACGTCGTAGCGCCGCGCCACGCGAGCACAATCATAAATGGCGGTGATCTGAGGTAAGCCAATACCTGCGATAATCCGGGTCGTGCAGATCGTTCCTGCGCCGATCCCGACTTTTACCGCGTCGGCTCCTGCCTGGATCAGCTCCTCAGTTGCCTCTGCGGTGACAACATTGCCCGCGACGAGCTGGATCTGTTTGCCGAAATGATCATGAATGTTTGCCACAGCCTCAATAACCATATGTGAATGTGCATGTGAAGTGTCGACGACCAGTACATCGGCACCTTCTTCAACGAGGGCGGCACAACGATCCATATAATCGGGGCCGACACCAATTGCGGCGGCGACGCGCAGACGACCATATTCGTCCTTGGCGGCATGAGGATAGAGAATCTTCTTCTGAATATCCTTCATCGTGATTAGCCCACGCAGCATGCCATGGTCGTCCACCACCGGCAGCTTCTCGATCTTGTAACGATGCAGGCTATCGCGGGCCTGTTCCAATGTTGTGCCAACCGGAACGGTGATCAGGCGATCATGCGTCATCAGCTCGGAGATGGGACGCTCGAAGTCGGTCTCGAAGCGGATATCGCGGTTCGTCAGGATACCAACCAGCTTGCCATTTTCTGTAATGGGGATACCAGAAATGTGGAAACGCTCCATGGCGCTGAGCGCGTCTTGTAAGGAAGCATCCGATCCCATGGTGATCGGATCTGTGATCATGCCTGACTCGGAGCGCTTAACCTTGTCGACCTCCTGAGCCTGATCTTCAATTGATAGATTGCTATGAACAACACCAATGCCACCCTCACGAGCCAGGGCTATCGCCAGTCGAGCCTCGGTCACGGTATCCATAGCGGCACTCACAATGGGCACATTGAGCGTGATGGAGCGTGTGAAACGGGTCTGTGTGGAGACTTCACGAGGCAATACGGAAGAGGCAGCAGGAACTATCAGTACATCGTCAAAGGTGAGCCCTTCTTTGGCAAACTTTTCATCGAAAGCGCCTGGGTTGTGCGCCACAGACATGATTGTGGTATCCTCCTTATAAAAAAAGGCCCAGCACGCGTTCTCGCACACGCTGGACTACGCGTCAATGGGCAAACAGATCTTGCTTCTACTTTTTATTGTCTACACTACTAAGCGTTTGAATATTCATGATAGTGTAACACCTGGAAATGATGGCGTCAAATCTGCAAGGAGCATTCTATGGCTATCCTGGGCATCGACCTGGGCACAAGCTCAGTCAAAGTCATTATATTGGACACACATGGACACACCTTGAGTATGAGCAAAGCAAGCTATACTGTTGCAGCTCCACAGGCAGGATGGTCCGAAAGCGATCCCAACGCGTGGTGGTCCGCAACAATATCGGCCGTACAAGCAGTCAGAGCACAGGCACCACAGGCCAGGATTACCGCTATCGGCCTCTCGGGACAGATGCATGGCGTGGTTCTTACTGACGAGAAAGGGCAATCTGTACGACCTGCAATGCTTTGGGCCGACACACGTGCGCAGGAGGAACTTACACGCTATCGGACGTTGCCCGCTTCTCTGCTGGAACAACTGGCTAATCCACTGGTGCCGGGCATGGCTGGTCCCCTGTTGCTCTGGCTAGCAAAGCATGAAGCATCCTCTTATGACAGGGCACGTTGGGCACTACAGCCGAAAGACTGGCTCCGCTTCTGCCTGACGGATGAGGCCGCAACAGATCCCAGTGATGCTTCAGCTACCTTGCTTTATGATCTATACGCTGATACCTGGACCGATGACGTTATCGTCGCGCTCTCCTTGAAACGGAGCTTACTTCCACCAATCATACCCTCTGGGGCCGTTGCAGGTCACCTCTCAATGAAAGCGGCTGAAGCACTCAACCTGCCGGTGGGCTTGGCTGTGGCAACGGGTGCGGCTGATACAGCAGCGGCGGCACTTGGTACTGGTTTGCTTGCTCCAGGTCCAATCCAATTGACGCTGGGAACGGGAGCGCAACTCATACAGATATGTGCCACGCCGACAGTTGGGCCGGAGATGCGCACCCATCTTTATCGCGCCGCCGATAGCTCCAACTGGTATGCAATGGCAGCGGTACAGAATGCCGGACTCGCCCTGGACTGGGTACGCGCGATGCTCAACGCGAGTTGGGATGACCTCTACGCAAGCGCGGGCACAGTAGCTCCTGATGTCGAGGGTCCACTCTTTTTGCCCTATCTGACCGTAGAGCGCCCATATCATCCTGGCCTCCCCAATAATGGGGCCTTCCTTGGTCTACGTATCGATCAACGCCGTGATCAGCTTCTGCATGCCGCCCTCACAGGGGTTGCATCTGGCATTCGCGTCGCCTTTGAAGCGCTTCCCTCCGCACATGAAACAACCAGCCTGCGCCTGGCCGGTGGAGGGAGTGAGCATCCTGCGTGGCGTCAAATGCTTGCTGACATCCTGAACCAGGAACTACACTCCGTCGATACGCCTGCCGCATCAGCACGTGGGGCAGCTCTGCTTGGTGGCATTGCCGGTGGTATATGGGCAAATGCGCAGGAAACCGCTTCAATAGCTCCAACTACATCTCTTATTGCTACTCCTGATGCGAGGCGGGTTGAGATGTATAACAGGATATATACAAGGTATCTTGAGGCTATTGATGGGTAGGGACCACATTTTATGACTCCACTGAAAAATTGTGTCCAGACAAGAGAAGCTCAACAAAAGCACGGAATAATAAATGGCTTCCCTACAGGTACTTTTTTTGATCAAGAAATGGAATAGTAAATGGCTTATGTTACATTCCGTTTTTAATCCTTATGCACGTTATAGCGAGATAGCCTTTGGTAGAAAATCTGCAAAAGGGGAGATAAAGCATATTTGCAGGAAAGCCATTTATTATTCTAATCTCCGCGCAGAACCTATATC
>JACDAE010000447.1 GCA_013695595.1 Ktedonobacteraceae bacterium
CCATCCTGCCCATCGGAGGTTTGAGGGTAGAAAAGCGTTTGCTCGTTATCCTGAACAGGTTTTTGTGGCTGATATCCTCCCTGATAAGATATGGACGCATCCAATGGGGCTCCGGATTCATAACGAGGCTGTTTTGGCATGGCTCTTTCAAAGAGAATTCTGGGATGTTGCAGGTTGTAAAGAAAAAGCATAATCTGATCAAGTTTGACAAAGAGGAATACTGAAGCAAAGAGACCGACCGCAAGAGGAAAAGGGCTATTGAAGAGTATTACCGCAGTTCCGACTAAAAACCAGACAGCGCTATGTAAACCACCGTAGATGATATACGGTTTCAAGGTAGCCCACGTTACACAGAGAGTGAGTACAGTCAAACATATGCAGGAAAAAAATATGATGTTCCTAAATGGATTTTGATATCCATAAATGTGAAGCGTGACGTATATGAGCATGCCCATGAGCAAACAAAGACAAACAAAGGAAATTCCAAACACTGCTGCGCGTATGGCCTGTAATCGGTTAAACATATTTGCTGATCCTTTCGTACTATAGAGGTCGTTTTGAAGATGTATACCAAACAATATGCACCCTCAAAACGCAGATTATATGATTTACTACAATCTTTTTCAGGGCGAGACGCCTCAACGTTTTGTAAAGAACACCATATTAATTACAATCACCGTAGCTGCCATCAGTCCCAATGCCACCAGACGACCTATCAGGATAAAATGAACTACATCGGTAGTCATAACTGGATCGTATGCAAAATTAATTTGCAAAAGGCTGGTGGCAATCTGTAAAAGGGTAAAAACTGAGATGCCTGCCAGCACAACACTATGCCAGGAGGGTATCCCTTTTTTCCTGGAAGCATATTTCTGAGGTGATAGTCTTGCATCAGGCTTACGTTGATAAAGAATATTGATTAACGCGATTGCGATACAGACAACGACTGTGGCTGCGACTTCGCTGATGAGAGCGAAACGACCGATATACGTGTTATTCGTTATTATGCTGGTAAGTGGTATAAGTATATAGACAGAGAAAACGGATAATGCCAGTCGTAGCCAGGGGAGAGAGAGCCAACCAGTCTCCGAAGGTAAGATCTTCATGCCTTCCTGTTCCTCGAAGCGTTGCCCAAGTGTGTTGTCTACGGCGTCGCGCACCGAACTATCTTCGTCCCAACGTGCTGCCAATAAGTGACCAACTGGTGCCCTTTCACCCTGTTCGTGAAGTGCCATAGCTGCTGCCTCCCTTACTGCCCATGCTTTATCTTGCAGGGCTATCACTAACGAATCCATTGGTGCTCGTTCGCCCAATGTGCCGAGTGCCCATACCGCTGCCGCCCGTACCGATGCATTTTCATCATGCAATACAGGGAGTAGTGGCTCTATTGGAGTTCGTTTTTTTAAGCGTCCCAGTGCCGTGACTGCTGCTGTGCGTACACGCCACTCACGATCTTGCAATGCCTCAACCAGCGGTTCTACGGGAGCATCTTTTGCACGTATACCTAGAGCTCGTGCCGCTGCTGCACGCACCGATGCATTTTCATCATGGAGTGCGTTGAGTAGTGGTTCAAAAGAGGTGCCTCGTTTTCCCTCTGTTCGTACCGCTGCTGCGCGTATCGTCCAATCACTATGCTTGAGTGCAGTAACAAGATATTCTGGATGCGCCTCAAGGTAGGTGGCAACCTGTCCCATGCCCAATGCTGATAGTGCAGGCGGGACAGAGGCGGCCAGTTCTACATTCTCTCCAAATTCCGTGCTCCATGTCTGTGCAACCTGCTGATGAGTATGGCGGGTAAAGCGACGTTTATCATTGGTGTGTTCCATTATCTTATGCTCCTCCCTTCATTCATCTGCAGAGCCTTTCTGAGCATACGTAGCCCACGATAGACATGCGTTTTAATTGTCCCTAGAGGTCGATTGAGCAGGTCAGCGATCTCTTGCTGGCTAAGTTCATCGAAATAATAGAGATTGATGACTTCGCGGTATTGCTCTGGTAACTCATTGACCAGCGATTCTAATTCGCGTCGTCGCTCCACGCGTTCAAATATAGCATCGGGTCGCTCTTCGTATTCATCGTCAAGTTCAAGCAGTAAATCACTGTCGTGGTCATCGAGAGAGAGCGCAAGTGGAGGCTTTGTGCGACTCATATAATTGCGGTAGACATTCCAGGTTATCTTATATAACCAGGGACGGGCCTGCAATGTACGTATCTGCTGTAACGGGTAGCGTTCTAGAGCATAGTAGGCATGCACAAATGCCTCCTGCACGATATCCTCTGCGTCTTGCTGATTGCTCGTACGCCGCTGGATGAAGGAGTGTAACTGCTGCCAGTACTTTGCGACCAGTTGTTCGTAGTAGCCGTCGACCTGATCTGCCGTCAGATATGCGTACTCTTGCCTATCCAGATCCATAATCCTCCATGTTCTCTCGTTTCTATGCGCTGTAACACGAAAGAGAAGGAAAAGGTTTCACATTTCAGAATGTATGGGGATTATTGGAGATGCAGATAGTAAGTAGTAAGGGTAACTTCTTTGCCCTGTGCTGCTGAGTCGTAACAGGCATCGATAACACGTACACGGCGCAGACCTTCGCTGCCATCGTATAACGACCAGTTGCCGCTGACGATCTTGTCGATAAAACTACTAACGACGGCGTTATGAAAACCTCCGCCCTGCACTGTGGGATGAATATCGGTGGGTGCGCCATCGACATCTTTAAAGATCGTCAACGTATTTTCCGTGTTGTAGTTTCGCACGCGTAGCTCGGCTCCCCCTTTGGTACCATAGAGCACAATGCCATAATCGTTTTGGGCACTGCTATAAGTGGCCCAACTGCTCTCAAGCAGCAAGGTAGCGCCGTTGGATAAGCGCAAGAAGGCCGTTGCCAGATCTTCAACTTCATACTGGTGATTCGCGCCAGATTTCCGGGCGCGTGGATCAATCCCAACCCCTTGCATACCAAGCTTATTATACGTGGAGGCGCTGACTGTGACGACGGAAGGCTCATCCAGCAGATAGAGCGCCATATCCAACACATGACTGCCCAGATCGATCAAGGGGCCGCCGCCGGCCATCTCTTTGTTGACGAACCAGGAACCTGCACCAGGAATACCTTGCCGTCGCATCCAGTAAGCCTTTGCATAATAAATCTCGCCCAGTTGTCCTTCGTCGAGATAGCGTTTGAGGGTCTGCACATCGTTTCGTTCACGATGATTGAAGACGACCTGTAGGACGCGGTTCGCTTTGCTAGCTGCCTGGACGATGGCAGTAGCTTCCGTACTTGTTCGGGCCAGGGGCTTCTCGCACAATACGTGGAGGCCGCGTTCGAGGGCTGCAATTGCAACGGGAGCGTGGAGATGGTTGGGAACGCCAATGCTGACGGCATCCAGATCATCACGTGCTAACAAATCTTCGTACTTGCTGTACAGATGTGGGATGGCAAAGGTTGCGCCGAGCTGAGCCAGACGCTCCTCTTCCAATCCGGCCAGCGCAACTATCTGTACGTTGGGCAAGATGCTGTAGCATTTCAGAGCGGTCTCGCCCGCAAAGCCGAGGCCGATGACGCCAACGCGGATCGGGTCATTCTGGTGTTTATCAGTCATTCTGAAAGGATGCTCCTTTTCATTAAAGCTTTCTGCTCCGTGGAGCTGCACAGGACTGCCTGACTACAAGCGAGGTGGAGAGTTCCACATGATTTGGTTCGAGGGATTGTCCAGCAATCAAGCGCAACAACATGTTCGCCGCCATTTTACCCATCTCAACTAGTGGTTGGTGGATGGTTGTCAATGGAGGAGACATCTGGCTCGTGTAGACAACGTCATCGAAGCCGATGATGCTCATTGCATCAGGTATGCGGATATTGCGTTGATATAATGCCTGATAAGCGCCAGTGGCCTGAGCATCATTACCCGCAAAAATGGCTGTTGGCGGTTCAGGGAGACCTAGAAAATCATAGGTTTGCTTGATGCCATCGCCCAGGAGATAGTTCCCCTCACGAATAAGCGTAGGATCTATGGGGATCTCTGCACGCTCAAGTGCTTCACGATAGCCGGCCAGGCGGGCACGAGAGGTTGTGAGATGGAGCGGACCCGTGATGATACCAATGCGGCGATGCCCCAACGAAATCAGATGTTCCGTGGCCGTATATCCCCCCAGCCAGATCGTCGAACTGATAGTGGGAAATGCCGTTGTAGGTTCATTGCGATCTCCAATCGCGATGACAGGAATATGTTGAGCCATTAAGGCGTTGGCGATACCAATACGTTCGTAAGGAAGCAGAAGCAAAACGCCATCTGTGGATTGATCAAGCACACGCCGTAACCAGAGACGCTCGGTGGTCTCGTCTTCATTGGTGGCAAAGACGACGAGCCGGTGCCCACTATCTTCCAATACATCCTGGACGCCGTGCATGATCCCGAGATCGTAGCCACCCTCCAGGCGCATAATCACAAGGTCGATTAAGCCGCTCTGACCTTTGCGCAGGTGACGTGCCGCGTGGTTTTGCACATAGTCATTTTGCTCTATTATCTGCTGAATGCGTGCACGTGTCTGGGCACCCACACCAGGAAGCTGGTTGAGAACCTTAGAGACCGTGGTTGTTGAAACACCGACCTCTTGTGCGATCTGGGCCATAGTTAAACGTTTATTCTGTCTCTGCTCCAACGTCATAGGTCCCTCTTTATTTAGGTGAACGATAACCTTGTTCTTGTTGCGTTAATCGTACCATGTTTTTTCCTGGATTGTCAATCTTCTGGCGTGAATGAGCCGGGCGAGAGCGGTTTCCTGCTGTATTTGCTTAAGATGTGGCGCGAAAAGGAAATGAAAAATTAGGTTATCGTTCCCTTGACAACCGCATTTTTCTATGCTATCTTTCCTACATGAAACAGTAGGGTGAACGTTACCCTAAATTTCTTCCCTACAAAAACTGGGAGAGCGGCGACATTGGTGTCGCATCATCCCATAGCCTGCCCGTCTCTGTCGTCCTGGGAGGACGAATGATTTTGAGGAGGTTGTAAAGCTATGGCGCTATTTTCTTCGCAGCATTCCTTTTTTTATCGCATGCGATGCTTTTTCTCTTTTCTTGAAGCATTGACCAGGGTAGATCCACAGCATTTGTACGTCCTTCGCAGGTAAATTCCCTTTTTCAGCCTTTTCTGGCTGAGCGTATCAATTTTAGAAGCATTCATTCACTTTTTACGTTTGTCGTCGTCATTTTCATGTTCTACTGGGACTACTGACACCCTGACAACATGATGCAGAATTGTCATGCACTTTTTTAAGGAGGTATCTCATGGATACGACACCGGGAACTCGCTCTTTTCTCAAGCGGAGAAGCTTTTTGCAGCAAGGTGCTGCGCTTGGCGCTGGCCTGATGGGCCTGGATATATTGGCGGCTTGTGGTTCATCGCCGACAAGTAGTAGCGTATCGACGGTAACTGCTACCGTAAATACCTTGCCACCCTCTAGTAATCAGGGTGCTGTGTATGTGTTTAATCAGGTTGTGAAGCAATTTGAGCAGGCTCATCCTGGTGAAAAGATTGTTGGCAAGAATGATCCGTATGATCCCACGACTTATTTTGCGAAGCTCGCGGCAGGGCAGGCTGAAGATGCGACGCAAAGTTATTTTACTGAGCCACCTCTCTTGATCAAAAAGCATGCGCTCGCGGATATTACGGATCTGGCGAAGGGCTGGCAATACTTTAGTAGCTATAATCCGGGCATTATCTCTATTGCGACTGATCCTACTACGGGGAAGATCTATGGGATTCCGCAGAATGGGTATGCGTTGGGCATCTATTATAACCGTAAGATGTTCAAAGCGGCTGGACTTGATCCTGACAAACCCCCAACCACCTGGGATGATTTCCGGAGTTATGCTAAACAGTTAAAAAGTGCCTCTGTAGCGGGTTTCGCGGAGACCAGTAGCTCAAATCAGGGTGGCTGGCATTTCACCAACTGGATGTACACGGCAGGTGGTGATATGCAGTCCGAAGATGGAACCAAAGCGCTTTATGCCAGTGATAAGGGTGTAAGCGTGCTCCAGATGCTCAAGGAGATGCGTTTTACTGATCAATCGATGACGAAGCAGCAGCTCTTCACCCAGGCCGACACGCTCCAGTTACTGGCGACGAATAAAGTGGCGATGGTTGTGATGGCTCCGGATCAGTTGAACACGTTGAAAGCGCAGTACCAGGCGAACATGGATGATTTTGGCATCGGCCCCATGCCGCAAAATGGTGGTAATGCAGCCCTGACCGGCGGAAATATTTTCGTGTTTAATCCTAAGTCGTCTCAGGAAGCGATTAAGGCCGCCTTTGATTATGTCATCTATTCTAACTTCGATCTGACTGTTCTGGAGAACAGTCTCGCCTCACAGGCCGCTTCCGGACAGGTTGTGGGTGCACCAACCAATGTTCTGTTTGCGAATGGAGCTTTCCAGCAAAAGGTGAATGCCTTGAACACCAAATACGCCAATGTGCCGTTGCAGAACTACGCAACATTCGTGAACTCGACAGTCAAATTACGGGCTGAACCGCGCAATCAGACGCAGAAGATGTATGCTGCGCTTGATACCGCTGTGCAAGCTGTACTCACTAATCCAAATGCGGATCCGCAGACGTTGTTGACACAGAGCGCACAACAGTTCCAACAAATCCTCGACCAGTCAGGCTCTTAATCGATGGGGATGAGAGGGAACGATTTCTCTGTAAAGGGAAATTTTTCCCTCTTGATTGGAAGGAGATCTTTATGGGACTTTCATCATCTGCACCTCCCTCATCTCTGTCACAGGGTTCTTTGACGCGAGGGCATGTGAACGTGGTTTCGCGCAGAAGAAATGCGCCGGAGAGGTTGAAACAGGGTCTGCGCCGCAGCCTCAGTGGCTATCTGTTTTTGCTTCCAGCGTTGCTGGTCTTTGTGCTCTTTGTCTGGTATCCAGTCGTACTCGGATTTGCGATAAGTTTTCAAAGTGTGGACCTGATCAACCCTTCCACGTGGGTGGGCTTCTCTAATTATCATCAGGTGTTCTTAGACCCGCTTTTTCAGATTGCCTGGCGTAACACGCTGGCGTTCACGGGGTATGCGCTGCTGTTTGGCTACTTTATCCCAATTCTTTTTGCGTTGTTTGTCAACGAGATGCGTAACGGGAGAGGATATTTTCGCCTGGCTTTTTATGTGCCGGTGATGTTGCCGCCCATCGTAACGGTCTTCCTCTGGCGATGGATCTATAATCCCGATTCTGGCCTTTTAAATGCTTTATTCAGCCTGCTTCATCTACCGACGCGCCTCTGGTTGGAGACGCCGGGAACAGCGTTGCCAGCTCTGATGGTGATTGCCACATGGAGCAATGCGGGTTCGGCGATGCTCATCTATCTTGCCGCGCTACAAGGGGTACCACCTTCGCTCTATGAAGCTGCCGAGATCGACGGTGCAAGTATCTTGCGCAGGTTGTGGCATGTGACGTTGCCCAATATACGCCCGATTCTGCTGTTGATGCTGGTCTTACAGATTATTGGGACAATGCAGGTATTTATTGAGCCATTTACTATCACCAATGGGGGACCGCAGAATGCGACGATGAGCATTCTGCTATTGATCTATAACTATGCATTTCAGCAGGCCGATTTTGGTGGTGCAAGCGCGATCGGTGTACTGCTCTTTCTAGTGCTGGCCGTTTTTGCGCTCATTTATATGCGATTGACCAGTCGTTTGATGCAAGGAGACTGAGTGATGGCTCTTTTATTGCGACATCCACAAGATGCGAAGCCTCAGGTCAAGAAAACAGGGACGCGTCGTAACATTATAAATAAAGATCCGGAGGAGCGTACTCTCGTATCGCCGCTGGCGTTGCGGCGTCCATCGGGGCGTGTAATTTACTGGCTGGTCTTTACGTTTTTAACCATCTGTACACTGGGAACGCTGGGGCCGATCTACTGGATGGCCAGCGGAGCGCTAAAATCCAGCGTGGAGATTTTCCAGACACCGCCAACGTTCTGGCCCTTGCACCCTCAATGGAGCAATTATAGCAATGCCTGGCAGGTGCTCAATTTCCCGCTCTATTTTGGGAATACCTTGATTCTGGCGGTGGGGGCTGTGTTGTTACAGATGCTGGTTTCGGCCTCGGCGGCCTACGCCCTTTCAAAGCTACGCCCTGCCGGGAAAGGCATTATTCAATTCAGCTTCTTTTGCACATTGATGGTGCCACCCGTTGTCTACCTGGTTCCCCAATTCGTCAACATTAGCAACCTACCTTTGATACATATCTCACTCTTCAACTCCTGGGCTGGCGTCTGGTTGCCTGAGGCGGCGAGTGCATTTAATATTCTGGTGCTCAAAAGTTTCTTTGATGGTATCCCGAACGAACTGACCGAAGCTGGCCGCCTGGATGGAGCGAATGCCTGGCAGCTTTTCATACGTGTTATTCTGCCACTCTCGCGTCCAGCGCTGGCAGTGATCACAATTTTTACCGTAATTGCGTCATGGAAAGATTTCCTCTGGCCTTTACTGGTGCTGTCCGACGATCGCTTGCAACCACTAATTGTTTCACTTTATCATCAGTCGGATATACATTCAAATCTCCCTTTCACATATCTGGTGGCCGGTCTGGTGCTTGCCAGTATTCCACCCATTATCCTATTCTTGATTTTCCAGCGCCAGATTATACGTGGTATCAACTTAACCGGCTTAAAAGGATAAGCTGGTTGAGATTCAGATATAGATTAGGTAAATGAGAGGAGGTGCATAAAAATCCTTCTGGGTGATCGCCTATGAATGCTGGCG
>JACDAE010000448.1 GCA_013695595.1 Ktedonobacteraceae bacterium
CACCTCTTGTTGGAGGCTGCTCGCGGTCATCCCCAAGAAGCCTTGTTTGTCCTTGCTTTGCACACCGGCATGCGCCGTGGCGAATTATTGGGGTTAAAATGGCAGGATATCAGTTTTACCGAGGGAACGTTGCAAGTGCGCCGCATTCTGAATCGCGTACCGACAAAAATGATCAAAGAGGGAGGTCAACGCTACATCGAGGCAGAGCCAAAGACGAAGAAAAGCCGTCGCAACATCTTCCTCACAGCATCAGCACTTGATGCTCTCAAGCAGCATCAGAGCCGCCAGTTGGATGCGCGGCTGAAAGCAGGGGCTGCCTGGGGAAATCATGATTATGTGTTTTGCACACCGTTAGGAAAACATCTTACACCTGGTCACGATGCGCTCGTACAATTGAAGAAATTGCTGGCAAAAGCAGGACTGCCAGAAATACGCTTCCATGACCTGCGTCATTCTTCAGCATCCCTCTTATTGAGTCTTGGAGTGCACCCGAAGGTCGTACAAGAGTTATTAGGGCATACCCAGATCAGCATGACGATGGACATTTACAGCCATGCCCTCCCTACGATGCAAAAAGAGGCGATGGAAAAACTCAATAGGAGGTTGCAACAATGAGCTTTTTTCATTTTGCTGTCAGTTTTGCTGTCAACGCGAAAAAATCGGCGGATAAAAAACACCTCCAGCGGCTCTAGATGCGGCTGGAGGCGTCATCCTACAAGTAGGGAGGTGCCAAGGGACGGAATCGAACCGACGACACCAGCATTTTCAGTGCTGTGCTCTACCGACTGAGCTACCTTGGCGCTTACGTTCGTGTGCCCTACTATAACATGTCTGCTTTGTCTCGTCAAGACTTTTTTAGGCGCTCGACGGAATAGCACTAATCGTTGTACCCGGCAACGTATCATCATCCTCATCATCTATATCAAATAACGGATGACTGATAAAGTATGCCTGGCTATCGAATGGCTGCTCACCTTCTTTGGGACGAACTGGTAGATAACGGCCATCCAATTGCAGTTCATGTGCATTAGCAGTATCAGCTAACTGAGTTTCTAGCAGGCGTGTCAGGATGGTCTCGCGCAGTTCCAATACGTCGATAGGAAAAAGCGTTTCAACACGCGTATTCAGGTTACGCTGCATCATATCAGCGCTCCCCAGGTAGATCTCCGCATTTCCATTGTTGCCAAAATAATAAACACGGCTGTGTTCTAGAAAGCGTCCAACAAGACTGCGCACACGAATATTCTCACTGATGCCTGGAACGGAGGGACGCAAGCTACACATGCCACGAATAATGAGATCTATACTTACACCAGCCTGAGAAGCCTGATAGAGGGAACGAATGATATCAGGATCAGTCAACGCATTCATTTTGAAGATCAGGCGACCGTTGCCATATTGCTCGTGCAGATGTATCTCACGCTCAATATGTTCCACGACACCACGGCGCAATCCGATAGGAGCAACCAACAATTTGCGATAAGAATTTTTCCGCGAGTAACCAGTCAGTGCATTAAAGAGGATAGTTGCATCAGCACCAAAGTCTGGTTCACTGGTAAACAGGCAGAGATCTTCATAAATCTTCGCTGTCGTGGCGTTATAATTTCCTGTACCAAGATGCAGGTAACGACGCAGACCCTCCTCCTCTCTCCGCACAATGAGTGCTACCTTCGCATGAGTTTTCAGGCCAATCAAACCGTACACAACATGAACGCCAGCTTTCTCCAATTCACGTGCCCAGGCTATATTATTTTCTTCGTCAAAACGTGCTTTTAACTCAACCAGGACTGCTACCTGTTTCTTATTCTCGACCGCCTGCAAAAGACTTGTAACGATAGGCGAGTTTGATCCCACACGGTAAAGAGTTTGTTTGATGGTAAGTACGTCTGGATCTTCAGCGGCAGCACGAATAAACTCGACGACACTATTAAAGCTATCGTAGGGATGATGCAACAGGATATCTCTCTTGCGAATAGCTGAAAACATATCAGACCCACGTTGCAGAAAGGAAGGCACACGAGGAGTAAAAGGAACATCCTTCAGTTCTGGGCGAGAAAGGCTATGCAGTTCCATCACGTCACCCATGCCTAAAGGACCGTCAATCTCAGTCAGGTCTTGCGGAGTAATCTCCAGACCATTCAGCAATAAGTTGCGGATATGCAAGGGCATGGAAGGATTAACCGCGAGATCCACGACCGCACCAAAGCGTCGATCTCGCACCTCTTGTTCGATATATTCCAGCAGGTCAGAAGCTTCATCTTCCTGTAACTCGATGTCAGCATCACGCAACACACGAAAAGGATAAGATTCCCATACGTCGAAGCCAGGAAAAAGCATACTCAAGTTAGCAGCTATCACCTGTTCGATCCAGACGAAGGCAACTTTTTGTGAATGCTCGGTATCTAGATCGATAGGAACAGGCACCAGTCGTGGCAAGGTAGGAGGCACCTTCACACGCGCAAAACTTTCTCCAACCACAACGGCCAGGTTCAAACTCAAATTAGAGATATGCGGAAAACGGTGACCAGAATCAACAGCGAGAGGGGTGAGAACTGGAAAGATCTCGTTCTCAAAATACACGCGCATGGCAGTACGTTGTTGCTCATCTAATTGTTCATAATCAAGGATATAGATGTTCTTATGCGACATAAGAGGCAATATCTCATTATTCCAGTATTGGCGCACTTCTTGAACAAGAGGAGCCAGTTGCTGGCGGACAGCAGCCAGTTGTTGCTCTGCCGTACGTCCATCAGGGCTACGTAATGTTTTTCGGGAAGCCACCTGATCCTTGACACCGGCCAGACGAATCATAATAAACTCATCGAGATTCGTCTCGAAGATAGAAAGGAATTTGACGCGTTCTAGAAGAGGGTGACGATTGTCCTGAGCCTCCTTGAAGACACGACGGTTAAACTCGATCCAACTTAGCTCTCGGTTAATGTAAAGATCTGACTGCTCCAGCTCTGCTGCCGAGGCTGGTTGCCGTGTGTTGTGATTCATATGTAGGTAGTCCTGTTATATGTGGTTTTATAGCTTATGACATTTTACCATCTGATTGTGAAACGACACACAAAGACTTCTCGCTTCCTCTTGAGTGTACCATATCAAAGCCCAGAAGACGAAGTATCAGCTCTAAAATGCTTCCTGATAGTGCGAGACTTCTATAAATTATGCAAAAAAACCGCTCCCCATTGAACGGAGAGCGGTTTTGAAGAAGACTCTGTGTAAGGATTACCAGAGATACCAGATCAGGTGTGACACAATAGGTGATCCCCAACCGGTGACGGCATCCCAGCCATCGCCAGTATTATAGCCGTTGATAGTGACAGTATTACCACTTATATCCGTACCTACGAACGTATTGTTACCCTTTTCAATGTCATGGAAGGCGGCTGGATATTGGGCACGATTTTGACCAATCTTATAAAGAGTAGGATTGATGAAACCCAGACGATGATTCGTGTGCTGATCAAGCAACGCGACGATACCTGCCCATTGAGGAGAACCGGAGCTTGTACCCCCGAAGGTATAGAAGTTTGATTGAGCACCGAGGAAGCCCAGATATGTTTGTACGCCACCATTGACGGCAGCATTGTAAGATACATCTGGCAACCCACGCCATGCGTTCTTTACCGTACCATTTTGATACGCAGGGCGTTTGTAGAGTATGCTGTATCCACCACCGCTAGCAGCTTGCAGAGCGGTTTCATTCCAGGCAACTTCGCTAATATACTTGCCTGTTTGAGAGTCTGCATTCAACTGTGTGCCACCAACGCCGGTCACCAGGGGATCGCTAGCAGGGGTAGAAGCACTCAGAATATAGGAACTATTGTCACATGTAGGTTGTGCAGCTCCACTGTCGCCAGAGGAAGCAAGAACAGTGATATGCTCACGAGCAGCCGCTTCAAAAACCTCATGCTCCGCTGCCAGAAGCTTTGGATCAGCACAGCTCTCAGCCTCACCGAAGCTCTGGGAGATGACATCACCAAGCTCATGATCAACCGCATATTTTGTGACGCTTAACAGATCAGCATCTTGATTTGATTTCGCGAGCACGAGATCAATTTTTGCACCAGGAGCTACAG
>JACDAE010000470.1 GCA_013695595.1 Ktedonobacteraceae bacterium
GAGCAGAACTATACCCAGCAGACAACTGCCGATGACCTCACCGTTGACCCATCCCTGATCGCCTGCACGAGTGAAGCCGAATAACAGGCAGAGTAGGCCGAAAGACAGCAGTAGAAGCCCCGCCCAATCCATCGGGATAGAAGCTTCTTCACGCGACTCTGGGACAAAGAGCACCGTCATAGCAAGCGCAATAATCCCCAGTGGGATATTGACGAAGAAGATCCAGCGCCAGCTCTTACCCTGCACGAGTAAGCCACCGAGGACCGGACCCGCGATCAGACCCAGGCCAGAGATGCCACCATAAATACCGATCGCCAGGCCACGCTGGTCGATGGGAAAGGCACGAATGATGATCGCCAGGGTGCCGGGCGTCATGACCGCAGCCCCTATTCCCTGGATCACCCGGAAGATGATCAATGTGGTGATATTGGGAGCCAGACCACAG
Source organism: Ktedonobacteraceae bacterium (assembly GCA_013695595.1). GTDB lineage: Bacteria > Chloroflexota > Ktedonobacteria > Ktedonobacterales > Ktedonobacteraceae > JACDAE01. The sequence continues at coordinate 446 of JACDAE010000470.1, forward strand.
GCCAATGATGCGATACAAAAGAGTATCAGGCCAGCCAGGTACACGGCACGCTGCCCCTTGAGATCCCCAAGGCGGCCAATGCCCATGGGGAGCACCCCGATCATCAACGCGTACCCCGAAATAGTCCAGGAGACCGTACTGAGCGGAGCGTGGAAATCGTGCCCGATGGTTGGTAAGGCAACATTAACAATAAACAGGTCAATATACAGCATCAGCAGACCAAAGCAGGCCGCAAGCAAAGTTAGCCACTTTGAAGGCACGCGTGTTCCCATAAATAAGTCTCCCAGACTATTATCAGCATCAGTTCTTCTTTTACTATACTTGATAAAAAGTAACCTGTCAATTAGTTTTGATAGTGATTTTTAGAAGAAAGATAAAATCAAAAATTACCTTCAATAAAATTATGATGGTGATTAATATTTTTAATAGTAATGTATCTTGCCTGCACCCCAAAACTTGCCTATTTAGCGCTTTTCGGGTATATTTCGTGATGAAGAAGACTGTTTTGTCCTTGCGCAAAGGAGGTTCCCCTTGGCCTCAAACACTTCACCTGTATATCAAAAGGAATTTTTTGGAGTACAACTGGCCCTGGCGCAAGAAATCGCTGAGATTGAGCACAAAACCCTCGATCAGGTTGTGCTACGCTACACAGCTTTTTATCGCATGTTTGGTTTAGATTGGAGCTTCGACCCCACCAACGCTGTCTGGGAGACCTATATTGACGGGTTGCGCCTTGCTACCGATCCAGTCCAGTATACACACGAGTATTACCTTGAACGCTATCCCTCTATTCCTACATCCGCTGAAGAGCAGACACATTGGGGCTGCTTTGCCTATAATTACAATACAGAGACAAAGAAAATAAGGCTCCACTTCGGGGACTACGATCGATCTGGATATGGACCGCTCAGTCATTTGCGCATCGCTCAGCGCAAAGAGGAATTGCATGCGATGTTTCAACATATCCAACATAACCATCCTGATGCATTGTGGGTGGTAGGTGGATCATGGCTCTACAATTGGGAATCGTACACTCGCCTTTTTCCACCGTCGTTTGGACAAACGGCTCAAGCAAGGGAAATGCCTTCTCTGCAAGGTCGTGCAAGTTGGAACCAGTTATTGCGGAGAGGCTGGTGCATCCATCCCGCATCTATGGCTTTCTTTCTGCAAAAGGTCAGCCAACTCGAACAGGTGGAAGACTATCCCGGCTGCTTTCCATATGAAGAACTGTGGACTGAAGCCCCCATATCTCTGTTTTACGGCTTCTACATTTAAGCGTTTAAATTCCATAGCTTGTAAATGAAGGGTTTCTCGATTGTTACGCTTGCTCCCAAGAGAGTGATTGCCTGGTGCATCGGGGGATTTTTGTAGGGAGGATGGAGTGTTGGCCTTTCAAAACCCTTGACACATAATAGGCTCATTCGGTATACTTTTTCTTGCCACCCCATTTAAGCGTTTAAATTAATGGGTCGTAAATGAGCAGTTTCACACCGGGAAACTGCAAGTACTTGCCAAAGGGGGTGAGGCTTCTCTGTTGACATGGATGTACCTCCTATTCATCGTACCAGGAATCTCAAGCATTTTTGCTACTGCATAGTTGCATATAGCAAACGGACAATATGACAATATCTGATCAGTCTCCTTCTTAGGAAGGATAGACCGTTTCCAGGCAGTGGAAAGGACACAAAGACGTGAAACAAACTACCTCGAATTATCGTGATCTCTCCTCTCTTCGTTGGAGAGTCCTCCTGGCATTTATTGGTGTTTTGGGCATTACCCTTGTTGGATTGCCGGGAACAACAAGTACGCCTGCACTAGCTGCAACCTCTCTACCATGCAACATTTATGCATCTGGTGGCACGCCATGTGTGGCTGCCCATAGTACCGTGCGTGCCTTGTTCAGCGCCTACAACGGGAACCTCTACCAGGTCAGACGCGCTTCGGATAACACCACGTTAAATATTGGTGTTCTGAGCACGGGCGGTTATGCCAACGCAGCCGCGCAAGATTCGTTCTGCGCTGGTACGAGCTGCGTCATCACCATAATCTATGACCAGTCTGGGCATGGTAACAATCTCACCCAGGCACCCGCTGGTGGGGCTGCCGGCGGCCCTGATAACCTTGCATTCGCAAACTCACTCCCAGTGATGGTCAGTGGTCACAAAGTCTATGGAGTGTACATTGCACCTGGCACCGGGTACCGTAACGACCACACCTCGGGCATCGCGACCGGTGATAATGCAGAGGGCGAGTACGCGATCTTCGATGGTACACACTACAATGGTGGATGCTGCTTCGACTATGGCAATGCCGAGACGAGTAATAACGATACTGGCAATGGTCATATGGAAGCGATCTACTTCGGAAATATCAAGGTGTGGGGCTATGGTTCTGGCAATGGCCCCTGGGTCATGGCGGATCTCGAGAACGGTCTGTTTTCCGGAGCCAACACTCGTCTCAACAGTGGCGACCAGAGTATCACGTCTCACTACGTCACCGCGATGGTGAAGGGTGGACCCAATCTCTGGGCGATCAAAGCTGGCAATGCGCAATCTGGTGGCCTGACCACGATGTACAATGGAGCGCGTCCGAATGCTTCAGGGTACAATCCTATGCACAAGGAGGGCGCGATTATCCTGGGCATCGGTGGCGACAACAGCAAGGGGTCAGCCGGGTCTTTCTTTGAAGGTGCGATGACTTCCGGCTACCCCTCGGATGCCACCGACAACGCTGTTCAGGCTAACATCACCGCAACCGGTTACAGCCCGTACACGTTCTCCGCGCTGGCACCTGGCACCAGGTTGTCGCTACGGGCGACTACTGCATGCTGCACTGGGGACTACATCCGCCACGACGACAGCGATACCAAGGTGGTGATCTCGTCGATCACTGCCAGCAGTTCGGCTACCGACAAAGCTGATGCCACCTGGATCGTGCGTGCCGGATTGGCCAATAGCTCGTGCATCTCCTTTGAGTCAGCTAACCACTCCGGACAGTACCTGCGCCATTATGCGTTCGAACTCTACCTGGACCCCAACGACAACAGCACCCTGTTTGCGCAGGATGCCACATTCTGTCCACAAACTGGAGTCAACGGTCAGGGCTACTCTTTCCCCGCATTGATGTATTCCGACCGCTACATCCGGCATTATTCTTATATCGTGTATGCGGCTAGCGACGGTGGGCCGAATACCTTTGATAGCGCCGCCTCCTGGCCCGACGACGTCTCCTGGGCTGTGGCCTCGCCGTGGGCGTAACGGAATCCCCTGATAGGTGTTGGCAATAAACGCACCATACCCAGCCGTATCGCGAGTA
>JACDAE010000476.1 GCA_013695595.1 Ktedonobacteraceae bacterium
TTTTGCCGCATTCGTAGCTATCTTTCGACGCTGCGCAAACAAGGTCTCCATTTGCTCAATGCTTTGGAGGCAACGTTCCGTGGTCAACCCACTCTCCCTTCTTTCAAGGCACCCTGATTAGTTACTACTATTAAAAATATATATTCTGTAGTAGGTGTCAGGTGCCATACATTGAATTAAATCGCACTCGTTTATACTACGATTTCGTTCCGTCAAACATCACACAAGAAGCAATCGAACGACCATTACTCCTACTCCACGGCTTCCTGGGCACTCCCACCAGCGATTTCGCGGCACAGATATCTCACTTGCTTCGAGAGTATACTATCATTGCTCCACATCTGCATGGTCATGGACATTCGTCTCATCGCACCTCATATACAACCGCATACTACCGGGAGGATGTGGCTGACGTTATAGCATTGCTAGATACGCTTCAGCTTGAACGTGTGTTTGTTCTGGGCTTTAGCGATGGCGCAATTGTAGGCCTTCTCCTCGCCGCACTGCACCCTGACCGCGTCATAGCAATGGCCCTGCATGGTGCACAGGCAGTCATTACAGAACGTGATACGGCAGCGATCCGTGCGTGGCTCCTCGAAAAGCCGCTCCCTCTCGCTTGGCAGGAGCAACTGACGCTCTTACATGGCAGTCCTTACTGGCAATCACTGCTCCCGCTCTATGTCGATATACAGGAGCAATTGGTGGTTGAAGGCGGTATATTGATCTCCAACGAGGAACTGGCACATGTTTGTTGCCCTACACTTATAATGCATGGCATACGTGATCGGGTCGTTGCAGTTGAATACGCATCAATGCTCTCTCAGTATATTCCTGGTGCACAACTGCGCCTGTTCGATGCTGGCCATGCCCTGCACCTGCGTTATGCGGATGAATATACGACTACTGTGATGAATTTTTTTGCTTCCGTCCTTTCAGGTGGCCCCAGGGTTTAATCAATCACAGACGCGATAAATCGGGTCTCTACATTATTTCATGTATTTCATGTATAGACGTTTCTCCAAATAGGCTATTCGTATCATTTCACCACAATGAGTTATTGCGTTGTGGTATGGTAAATAATATGGACTTAAAACGTGGCAAGGTATAAGCCAACGTTGTTGGTCAATTTATGTTGTGGAGGAAGCCAGATTTATGGCAAACATTGCTATTGTCATTCCAGCCTTGAACGAGGAGGCAGCACTGCGGCAACTGCTTACAGAGATCCCACCTACTTTTGCACAGTGGATTGTCGTTGTTGATAATGGAAGTACCGATAGAACCGCTGCAGTCGCGCAAGCCGCACATGCAGTTGTCGTGAGTGAACCGGAGCGCGGGTATGGACGCGCCTGTTTGAAGGGATTTACAACTGCAAAAGACCTGGGAGCCGAGGTTGTTATTTTCATGGATGGCGATGGCAGTGATGATCCTGCCGACCTTTCTTCCATGCTGACCCCGGTCATTGACGGGCAGGCGGATTTCTCCATTGGTTCGCGTGTTAGCGCACGCTCTGAACGTGGAGCGATTCCACCACAGGCACGCCTGGGAAACTGGTTGGTCAGCCACATGATTCATGTATTTTATGGTGTGCACCTCCATGACATCGGGTCATTTCGCGTCATCCGCATTTCCGCACTCGAAGCATTGCAGATGAACGAAATGACCTTTGGCTGGCCCGTCGAGATGCTCGTCAAAGCGGCACGCGCCCAGTATCGTATAATTGAACAGCCCATACATTATCGGCGACGTAGCCACGGTCGTTCCAAAGTGGCAGGAACGCTTGTGGGAAGTGTGAAAGCAGCCTACTATATGGTCAGTACAACATTACGCTATGCAGGAGCAAAAAAAGTTCATGTCGGAGTCTGATACCGCTCTCATTATTATGGCTCGTTATCCAGAACCCGGCAAAACCAAAACGCGCCTGGCTCGCACGCTTGGAGATACTGAGGTCGCTCAGCTCTACCAGGCATTTCTTACTGATCTGGCACAGTGCTTCGGTGGGCAGGACTACGCCTTGCTCTGGGCTTACACACCACCCGAAGTTGACTACGCCGCGTTTGTAGCCACCCTGGCTCCTGCACACAGTCAGCAGATGTACTGCTTTCCGCAGCAGGGGCAAGATTTCGGCACCCGTTTACTTTCCGCATTCCAATGGGCACACGAGCACGGTTTTCAACGTATACTGCTTATTGGATCGGACTCGCCACACATTAGCCATGCTATCATTGAACATGCCAGAACCGCACTCAACGAAGCCGATGTGGTCCTTGGTCCATCCGATGATGGCGGCTATTATTTAATCGCTATGTGTCAACCGTACGATGTTTTCAGTGGTATTCCTATGAGTACCGATGTAGTAACAGAGATGACGATCGCTTCGGCCCACCGACAAGGCCTTACGACGCACCTGATCGATCAATTGTACGATATCGATGAATTGCCTGACTTACTGCGCCTGGCCGACCTGCTTGCCGTTGATAAGAAGCAAGCACCGGTCACCGCCGCTTACCTGACAACCATGAGGAGCCTTTATGATTACCATACCCGTCTTGACGCTGCCACGTTCGATCTACATAGAACCGACCAGCCGCTGTAACGAATTCTGTCAACAATGTCCGAGGACGCTGCTCACGCGCGAAGATGATCGTGATCTAAGCTACGATAACTTTCGTTACATCGTCGATCAGTTTCCAGTGCTGGAGCGGGTTGTTCTGCATGGATTAGGCGAGCCACTCCTGAATAAAGAGCTGCCGCGTATGATAAGTTATCTTAAAGAGCGCGGGACATATGTGCTCTTTAACTCAAATGGTATAGCTCTCACTGAGAAGCGTGGGCAGGCGCTTATTGATGCAGGACTGGACGAATATCGTTTGTCGATGGATGGTTCGTCGCGCGAGACCTACGCTCATGTACGTGGTGTTGATGCCTTCGATAAGATCTGGCGCAACATTCGGGCATTCACGACAAAACAGCGAGCACTTGATGTAAACAAACCAGCCGTATCACTCTGGTTCACCGCGATGCGCGAAAACCTGCATGAACTGCCGGGCCTGATAACGCTGGCCAGCGAAGCGGGTATTAAAGAAGTGCACATGCAACGTCTCGTCTACTTTGAAGAGGGATTGGCCGCGTCAGAGCAATCACTATTCCGGAGTGCCTCTCAGGAAGAATTAGATGTTGTACGTACCAGTGAACAGCTCTGCCTGGAACATGGCATTACCTTTAGTGCCGCCGGTACTGCAACACCCATCGATAGTCTGACACGCGATTTTGGTGAGCGCCCATGGTCAGGCTGTCGTCGTCCTTACACACTGACATACATCACATCCAGCGGCAACATCCTCTCCTGCTGTTTCGCCCCCTTCGGACATAAAAGTGCTCGTGAGTATAAAGAAGAGCGCGTACTTGGCAATATCTTCGAAGAGTCAATAGCTGATATCTGGCAGGGTGAGCGCTATCAGGAATTTCGCCGGGCATTTGAGAGTCATCAGCCTGCAAAGCATTGTTCACAATGTGGATTGAACTGGAGTTATTAAAAGAGTAGGGGTACTTCTGATCACAATGTGGGTAGGGGTGTCACCTTACGTGCGCCCAGGTGGCCTCCGAAGCCGGTTCTGGGTCTACGGGCGCGCGCAAGGTGACGCCCCTACCCACATTGCTGGAATTATTCCTCATCTTTAAAAACGGACATAGTATAGCCTCCGGTGATCAATATCTTACGCGCGTGAGACGATACCACCATTTTTTGCGCAACATGTGTGCTATCTAGTTCATAGGTCCCAGTATTCACCTGAGCTTTCAAAGCCTCTATACGTTCATTACGTATTTTGAGGTGCTCCAGACCACGTCTAACAACCTCAACATCTCTCTGGGCCAGTTGCTCTTTGAGCACGGATCCATGCTCATTCTGTCTTTCTTGATGTAACGAACCCACCATTTTCCTTCTCTGATCACTCTTCTCTGGTGGGAAGATCAAATTATTCTCTTCTTTTCTTATCTTTTGTACTTTCATAAGCGATACATGGCAATTTCCTCTCAACAAAAGACATGCTGCGAGGAGAACTTGCGCACTCCTTTCTCTTCCACATTTCTATTCATTGCATCCCCTCTCACAACAACACTCCCACCTTCCTCCTACCTCTAAAATAAGTATAACCATCACATATGGAAAGGATGAGTGATATTTGTCCTTTGTTTTCCATGCCGAAAGTCCCTGTTTGCAATGCTCAGAAAATCGCAACAAAAAAGGCTGGCACTCTTGCCAGCCCCTTAAAACACATTCAGTCTAAGGTATTATGCACTTACCGTGTATTTTGAACGGCGACGACTGATAGATCCGCCTTTTCGTCCCGCCGCCTGTGCCTCTTCACTTGTCCATTTATGCGCTGTACCTAGAGCATGAGCAGCTTTACCGCCCTTACTGGCAATCTCGCGCTTCTTCTCTGGGGTCATGGATGCAAAGCCTCGGCCTCGACCTTTTTGTGTCTGCATGGATATTCTCCCTCCTGCTAAATACAAATTTGTATTTGCTCTTCATAAAACAACGTGGGAATCCAGAAACGGTTTCTCGTCTCTGATACATCCCTCCATCCGCTATCATTTGATGTATCCTTTGCCTGGTCAAACAAAATTGTCAGGCTTCTGTTTATATACACGATTGATCAGGTCATCTGGATACAACATGTAACACCGATTCTTTTCCTTTTATTTGCTAGCCAGTGCTTTATTTCTTCTCTCTACACTACTATAAATAGAAAGGGAAGGGAAACAGTACGCCGTGTTGTCACTACATATGGAATAGAAATCGCCTCGTTACGCACGTGAAGCGAGGTGATACCCCGAACCAGCTTTCTAGATACGCATCTTTATCTCGCTTGAGACAACAACGATCATCGCTAATTACAGAATAACAGGTGGGTAGTGCAAGAGCAAGTCATTCATAAAAGTTTCAGGTTTCTCTAAGGTAAAATCAGCGATTTTTAAGGAAACGATCAACTTTTACACAATACCTCTCCTAAAGAGAGTATACGGAATGAACCATATCTGGATACCAGCATCACGAATTTGAAGATTGAGATTGTGTCAGATTATTGATGAGTGAAATCATATCGTCTACCGCAAATGGTTTTTGCAATAGAGAAACTTGTAAATCCTGAAGAGCAGTCATATCATTAAAAGTTGCGGCAGTCGTTAAAATAATTGGCAGAGTACTGAGATAAAAATTACTGCGAATCTGTTGAATTACTTCTGTACCAGTCATCAAACCACTTAACCGCCAATCAACAATCATCAGGTCTACAGGCACAGGCGCTCCATCTTCTCCAGCTCTTTTCAATGCCTCAATACATCCCTCGGCATCAGGATAATTGGTAACGGTGTAGCCCTCATCCTGGAATACCAATAGAAGCATTTCCTGGATCGATATATCATCTTCTAGCAGACCGACATGCATATTTTTTCCTTATCATCGGATCAAGATTTGTGTCGTTGAATACACATGCACACTATAACAAACTGCTCTTTATTGCGCAAGAGTTCTTGAGAATTTCACAGGGCTATTTAAT
>JACDAE010000477.1 GCA_013695595.1 Ktedonobacteraceae bacterium
TTTTGCCGCATTCGTAGCTATCTTTCGACGCTGCGCAAACAAGGTCTCCATTTGCTCAATGCTTTGGAGGCAACGTTCCGTGGTCAACCCACTCTCCCTTCTTTCAAGGCACCCTGATTAGTTACTAATATTTTGCATATAAAATAAAAAATAGAGACCCGGTATCAGGTTGCCCCGACTGGCCGAGGTGTGAAGAGAAGGTGGATATTGAATTTTATTGAACAGGCACTAAAACAATATTTTGGATATGATACCTTTTTGCCCGGCCAACAGGAAGTTATCTCGCTGGCGCTTGATCGTCGTGATGCACTGGTGCTGATGCCCACAGGCGGTGGAAAATCGTTGACCTATCAGCTACCAGCTCTTTTGCTACCAGGGTTGACGGTGGTCATTTCGCCCTTGATCGCACTCATGCAAGATCAGGTTGATCGCTTGCGTGCGAATGGGATATCCGCCACATTCGTCAACAGTTCTCTTGCGCCCGATGAGCGTATGCAGCGTGAAGCTGCCGTTTTGCGTGGTGAGGTGAAGTTGCTGTATGTCGCGCCTGAGCGCATTTTGACGTTGAGCTTCATGACCCTATTAGATGAAGTGCAGCAGCGTTGGGGCCTCTCATTGCTGGCCGTTGACGAAGCCCACTGTGTGAGTGAATGGGGCCATGATTTTCGGCCAGAATATCGTCAATTAGGGATGTTGCGCGATCGCTATCCAGCTACGCCGATGCTGGCTCTTACCGCGACCGCGACCGAACGTGTCCGCCAGGATATCTTGCGCCAGCTAAAACTACACAATCCTCATATCTATATTGGCAGCTTCAATCGGCCCAATCTCGCATATGACGTACGGCAAAAGAATAAAGACTCGTATAAGGAACTACGACACCTTCTTCAGACGTTTCAGGATAGCCCGGTTATTATTTATTGTCTGGCGCGTAAGACCGTAGATGAACTGACGGTCTTGCTTCAGCGCGATGACGTGCGTGTTTTGCCGTATCATGCAGGCTTAAGCAATGAACAACGGCGCGAGAACCAGGAGCGCTTTATTCGCGATGATGTGCCCGTACTGGTAGCGACGGTCGCCTTTGGGATGGGCATCGCCAAACCCGATGTACGCGCCGTTATTCACTACGATCTCCCTAAAAGCCTGGAAGGGTATTACCAGGAGTCAGGGCGTGCCGGACGCGACGGATTACCCGCGCAATGCACACTCTTTATGAGCTATGGGGATCGTCATAAGATTGAGCATATGATCTCCTCAAAGGAGGACGAGCAAGAACAGCGTATTGCGCGTCAACAATTGAATCAGGTATTTGCTTATGCGGATAGTACCGTCTGCCGGCGTCGCATCTTGCTTGGGTATTTTGGTGAGACGTTGCCGGGTGACAACTGTGGGAACTGCGATAATTGCCTTACAACCCATACCGTGAAGGACTTCACCATTGAGGCGCAAAAATTTCTTTCCTGCGTGGCTCGTACCGGCGAGCGCTTTGGGATGCGGCACGTCATCGATGTATTGCGGGGAGCGAATACTCAAAAAATTCGTGACTTCGGCCACGACCAACTCTCGACCTATGGCATTGGTTGCACGTATACTATGGATGAGTGGCTCCATCTTGGACGCTCATTTCTGCAGCAGGGGCTGATGAGTGAGACGACCGATGGCTACCCGATCATCAGACTCAACGCACTCTCGCGTGAGGTTTTGCGTCGGCAGCGTAGCGTTGAGGTTGCCATGCGCGATGCTCCCGCCGAGGTGGAGAAAGTGCAGAAGAGTCCTGAAGTGATCGTTGAGGAAAAGATTAAGCTCAAACCAGATGAAGTGCTCCTCTTTCATCATCTACGCAATCTGCGGAAATACATTGCCGATGAGGCAGGCGTGCCCCCTTATGCGATCTTTTCAGATACCAGCCTGAGGGCAATGGCGCAAGAACGCCCTCAAACGCAGGAGCAGTTCGCGCATATTCCAGGCGTCGGGAGCGGCAAACTGGAGGCCTATTTTGCATCCTTTACTGATGAAATTCGTAGTTATTGCACAACCCATAACATGCCTGTGGGTCTGTTTATACCTGAAAAGTTAAAGAAACCAGTAGAGAAGCAGGCTCCACTGTTGACGACAGCCCAGCAGCAAGAGTTATTGCAAATTTTGCGCACCCTGCGTCGTAGTCTGGCTGAAGAGCAGGGGCAACCCCCTTACTTTGTCTTCCCGGAAAGCACACTGCACGCGCTTGTTGAGGCTCTTCCACAGAGTGAGTCCGAATTTTTGCAATTGCCCGGCGTTGGCAAGCGCAAACTGGAGATGTATTATACTCCCTTCACGGATGCGATCTATGCGTATTGTGCCTCCCACAATGTTGATCTGTCCCAGAAAGGCGTATATGAGCCTGCGCCAAAAGAGAAACGCGTTGCCAGCGAGCCGCCGCTTTCTGCACGCAATCATACACTGGACCTGTATCGTCAGGGTCTAAGCATCGAAGAAATTGCCCAGACGAGACTCTGTAGCCCCTCAACCGTCATCGGGCATCTTTGTCAATGGATTGAGGTAGGGGAAGATATCGATATTAGTGGATTGATAGATCAAAAAAGACAATTTGCGATCTTTGATGCAATACAAGAGGTCGGTGATGGCATGCTCAGGCCTGTGAAGGATTTGTTGGGCGACGAGTATTCATATGATGAGATTCGTCTTGTACGAGCGGTGATGCGCCACTCACCCACTGGATAGGTGAGAGAGGAATAAGAAAAACGATGGCCCAGACAGGTTTTGTTTTTGACGAACGCTATCTTGCACACGATACAGGCACCGAATCGCGCGTCCAGATGCGAGATGGCGCATTCGACCTGTCGCCGGAGCCGCATCCATCCTCCGTTGTTATCACCAGCCGCACAAAAGAATTTCTTGATGGTTCAGGCCTGATGGCTCGGATGACGCCCATTGCGACCAGGGCGGCATCCGAAGATGAGATCGCTATGTATCATACCCGCGCGTATATTAGCGGCATTCGTGCTCTTTCCGAACGTGGCCCTGTGCAGGGACCGCTCCTCATGCCCTGGGGCGAAGTAGATGAAGATACCGTACTCAGTCCAGGCTCCTTCGAGGCCGCACTGTATGCAGCCGGGGGCGCTATGAATGCCGTCAGTGCCGTTATGGAAGACCGCGTACGCAATGCCTATGCGCTGTTGCGTCCACCATGTCATCATGCCACCAGCAACCAGGCATTAGGCTTTTGTATCTTCAATAACACCGTGCTCGCGGCCCAGCATGCTCGTAAGATGTACGGCCTTGAGCGTATTATGATCGTCGATTGGGATGTGCATCATGGCAATGGGACGCAGGATGCTTTCTATGCAGATGCAGGCGTGCTCTTTGTCTCATTGCATCAGCAGAATTGGTATCCGAAACAGGCTGGTGAGCTGGAGCAGGTTGGCAGTGGAGCAGGTGCAGGGTATACCGTTAATGTTCCTTTACCGGCTGGCACGGGAGATCGCGGCTATCGGGCCGCATTTGAGCAACTGGTTCTGCCACTTGGGCAGCAGTTCAGGCCACAACTTATTCTGATCACGGCGGGTCAGGATGCAAGCTGGCTCGACCCCATGGCGCATATGATGGTGACGATGCAGGGATATCGTCATATCGCGCAGTTGATGGTTGAACTGGCCGCAGAGGTGTGTGATGGGAAGCTGGTCGTCTTGCAGGCTGGTGGCTATAGCGCGTCGTATGTTCCATATTGCACGGCGGCGGTCGTTGAGGCGCTGCTGGGCGTCGACTTAGGGATTGTTGATCTGTATGCCACATCCTCTGAATTGGAGCGCTGTCAGACGGTGTTGAGCGATGAGACATTGGATGCGCTCAAGGGCGCGCGGGCGTGGCATCGGCAATGGTGGAAGATGTGATTATGTCACTAAAGCTGGGCTTGTGAACCGCGCCCCTACACCAGATGGCATCGGCAATGGTGGGATATTTGATGATGACACGTTGTGGGACTTATTGCTCGTCTTCTGATCTACTCTTTTGTTGGATTTTTTCCAGAATATCGGGTAGCTTCTGTTCCAATTCTGGTTGATTCAGGCGCACGAGTGGCCGTTCATTTGTTGAGAGGAGCGGCTCCAGATCCTCGGATGGGAGCATCTGAGGTTCCAGGACGCCGGCGACCGATTCACGATCACGCCACCAGGTAGCAACCGCGGCAGGGTCGACCGCGCCCAGTTTTCCTGTATCGGCCTGCTGCATTGACCAATCTAGAATCGCATCTTCCAATGGCACTTCGTGGCCAGCTTTTTTGCTCATATTCCACTTATGCTGCATCACTGCAAAATATTCTTCCATCGGCTCCTGCTCACTGGTCAGGTGGCGACGCAATAGCAGAATGGTGGGGAGATGGTACTGTGTATACCAGTCGTCGGCAGCTTCTGCCAGCGTTATATCACGTTCCTCTTGCTCACTCATGATCGCTTGATGACCAAGGATTAGATTGTAAAAGCGGCGTGCGTAGATGCGTGGCACGTGGATGTGGAGCAGGTCGTAAATTTGTTTCTGGTACCATCCCGGCAGGACGGTGGTCACATGTTGCAGGGTATGCCCGCTCATGGTG
>JACDAE010000481.1 GCA_013695595.1 Ktedonobacteraceae bacterium
TATTGGTTCTGCCCCACGGAATAATGAATGGCTTCCCTACTTGGCCTGAGACCCAGATCCATTGCGATATCCATGGCAACCTGATCCCGTAGAGATGCAGAAGTTGGTCAGGCCGAAACGACGGACACGTTGTCGAACTGGGCGTTGACCCATTTACTGACAAGGAAGGCGAACTGGCCTTTGGTATAGGTTGAGTCGTTGATATTGGCGACACGAGTTCCATTGATAAATGCCTGAACATTGCCACGTGCCATGGTCAGAGCGAGGGTGTGCCATGTATTCAAGCTAAAAGTGGCGGTTCCCGAAGCCATCTTCGTATCCACAATAGTATTGTTGTTGTTGGCCTCTTTAAAGAGAGTCCACGCACCGGTATTTGTGATGCGCAGGTGATAGCCTACAGCAGCCCCACCCAGGCGAACCTGGCTGGTCAAGTTGCCAATCAGCTCAACATACCCGGCCTTTTCGAGTAAGACATCGACACTGACCGTATAATTGGTCCAGTTGGGGTCGCCCACAACGGTAATTGGTGGCGTTGGTGAACCACTATGCCAGGCGATGGGGGCAGTCGTGATCACCTGACGCAAGCTATTACCGCTCCGTCCACCACCGGCGGCTGCGGTCTCGAAGGCTCCAGCCAGATCTGAGTAATAACGGGCGAGTTTGCCTGTGGCATAGCCATCGAAGTTCTCCCGATAAGGTAAAGCCAGACCAGAAGATGCAGGTGATGTCACAGTACCCTTGCCCTGACCCGTGGTCGTCGTCAGGCTATAGAGGTAGCCCGGCTGCAAGGTCAAGGAGAATTTTCCGCCACTGGGCGTGATATCTTGCTGATGCACAAAATATGCACTGCCACTGGTCGAACTAAAATTGGAGGCCCAGACATGCACGATGCCGGTAGACAGACCACCTGAAACGGTGAAACTGGCGGTCTGGGCAGCACTCACACTCATCGTTTCTATAATCATGCTATAGTCTTTACCATTGGTAGATTTGAGCGTCACATAACTGCCGTTGACGCTATTGCCACCCAGATAGCCGCATCCACTATCCAGATACTTCCAGCCAGGCTGCGTAAACTGAGCGGTGTGAGCCATCGCCCAGATACTCTTTGCGACATAATAATAGCCAGACCAGGGTTCCTCGGCCAGCATAAGCCCATCGCCGGCAAACGGTAAGGTTGGATACCAGGCGGCGATTAAGCTCCAGTTGATATCGGCGGTCATCTTCCCTGCAACATAGTTACGATTGAGGTTGTGGGCAAGCGCTTTAGCCCCCTTATCATAGCCTTGTGAACCACTTTCGCTGGCCCACAGGGGTTTGCCCAGGTTCAGCGCGGCGGCAGGAGGGATACGGGCATCGGTGACAGGATAATGGGACCCGACGATATCGATGCTGCTGTTAAATGTCGCATCGCTCGTCATATCGGTGACCACATTCCAACCCGCCTCATCGGACGCGACCACTTTAGTAGAAAAACCATGACTCTTAATGGCGGCTTTCAGCTTTTCATACCAGGCTTTGTTATAGCCGCTTTCGTTCCAACCACCAATGTAATCGATGGTCAGGCCATGATCCGACTTCGCGTGCCCGATCCAGTTCATAATATAGGTAATGTTATCGTCCGACCAGAAGCCACCTGTGAACCAGCCAGGAGCGCCCCATTGCAGTCCATAAAACTTGATATTAGGATTGCGAGCATGGGCCTGTTCCATCAACCACCATTCATAGCCACGCGTATAGTTCTGATCGGTGCGGCTGCGCATATGACTGGCTTCGGCTCCGTTGGTAGAATTAGAATCACTCCCAATCTCTACCTTCAATATTTGTAGGCTGGCAGCATAGTTTGGCTTAAAGAGATAATCGAGGATCTGGGCCTGTTGGGTAGCCGGATAGTCGAAGAGCAGGCGAGAAGTTCCGCCTCCCCCGCTGAGGCCACCAACGCCATCGAAGGTGCGTCCACCGCTGGCACCATTGATTGCAATCGCAGTGGAGACTGCGGGGGCAGCATGTGCAATACCTTCTCCGAGAGTAAAAGCGGCCAACGTTGTTCCGCTGGCAACACCTAAAAATTTGCGACGGTCCATGTCTTTACTCATGTTCTTGAGAAACTCCTTTTTCTTTTCGTGTTAGTACACATGAATAAGAGTATACAATATTCGCCCCTTTGTCAACAGTGTTGACGTAATAACTCGCGCTTTCTCTTTTTCGCCCTGGAATGGTAGGGGTGCGGTGAGCGAAGCGAACAAACCCGGTGCCCAACAAACACAATTTCTCGGCATATCCGCCGCGAACAAACCCGTTATACCAACGCAATTTCGGAGAATGTGGTAAAATTTAAGAGATGCTCAATAGAAACCCGGTCCACCGCTTCTATGTCTTCAGGCATACCAGACGTCGCTACCGAATGGAGAGGAAGACAGCCTGACAAGATTTTCCACCTACAAGAAGTTTCTTACAATGGGAGTACTATTTTTTTATGACACAAACGATTGATCCCCAGGCACAGACTGTGGTGGGTCAGCCGACTCGTCGGCAGGATGCACCAGATAAATTAACAGGACGTGCACGTTTCGTCGGTGATCTGCCTTTTCCAGGACTGCTACATGCTCGACTGGTGCTCAGTCCCTACGGACATGCGCGTATCCGCTCTATTGATACTTCAGCGGCAAAGAACATCCCAGGAGTTGTTGCGGTCTATACAGCCGGG
The DNA here is from genome assembly GCA_013695595.1 of Ktedonobacteraceae bacterium. GTDB lineage: Bacteria > Chloroflexota > Ktedonobacteria > Ktedonobacterales > Ktedonobacteraceae > JACDAE01. Next base: position 2,708 of record JACDAE010000481.1, read on the forward strand.
ACGCTCAAACTCGCACATGCGAACAGCAGTTCACGTCAGCAATCCCCACTCGCACAAGAAGAAGTGTATTGGTGTGGACATCCTGTTGCGGTCGTGCTGGGCGAGAGCGAAGAAGCTGCGCAAGATGGCGTTTTTGCGGTCGAGGTTGATTATGATCTGTTGCCAGTCGTTATTGATCCAGTGGCGGCATTCAAGCTCGAATCACCGTTAGCTCGTTCACGTAACAAAGACGAGGTATCCGAGATTGCGGGCGGAGGAGCACACGCTGCGGTCTCTGAAGAGAATGATGAAGAGGAAGCGGCAGAGGCCCTCTCGCAGAATGTCAGCGACAAAGCCCATATCCACACGGGCGATATCGAGGCCGGTTTCAGTGCCGCCGATGTGATCGTTGAGCGCACCTATGGCACGCGTCCCGTCCATCAATCCTACCTGGAAACACAATCTATCACGGTTGTGCCCAGTCCTTCTGGTCATCATCTGACGGTCTGGCCCAGCACGCAGACGCTCTTCGGCGTACGCGCAGATATTGCTCAAGCCGTCAATCTTCCACCACGCCAGGTACGCGTGGAGTCTGCCCCCATCGGTGGTGCGTTCGGCGGCAAATTTGGCCTGCATGAGCCACTGGCGGCGGCCCTGGCAATGCAGATACGCCGTCCCGTACGCCTGGTCTATACACGACAGGAAGATCTACTGGCCGGTAATCCCGCTCCACAGACCGTCGTCACGATCAAAATGGGCGCGAAACGCGATGGCACCCTGGTTGCGTTACAGGCTCACGGTCTCTTCGACACAGGAGCGTATCCAGGCGCATCGGCAGGTCTGGGCTGCTATATTCTCATCTCGACGTATCGCTGCCCCAACATGGATGTGCGTGGATATGAGGTGCTGACGAATAAAGTCGGCGTCGGTGCCTATCGTGCGCCAGATGCGCCGCAGATGACCTTCGCCCTGGAGTCAACCGTTGACGAACTCTGTCACCAGCTAGGTATGGATGGGGTAACCTTCCGGGCCATGAACGCGCATCGTGAGGGCGATCCCACCGATGCACATGGCGGTACATTGCCCCATATCGGTATTCTAGAATGCCTGGAGCAGGTAAAACAGCATCCGCTATGGAAAGAGCGAGCAACGCAGAAAGAGTCACCCGCCGAACACCCAAGTTGGAAGATTGGCGTAGGTCTCTCCGTAGGAGGCTGGCCTGGCGGGACGGAACCAGCGGCGGCGGCCTGTCGGCTTGAGGCTGATGGAACCGTTACGGTCGTAATCGGCACAGTTGACCTGACCGGGTCCGATACCTCGCTGGCCCTGATTGCAGCTCAGACGATGGGCCTCTCCAGCGATGTCGTAAATGTGGCACACGACAATACCGACACGATGCCCTATAGCGGGGGCACAGGTGGCAGTAAAACGACCTATTCGATGGGACCGGCTGTGATCGCTGCCGCGCAAGATGCACGCAATCAATTGCTCGCAGTGGCAGGTGAACTGCTGGAGGCAGCGGCAGAAGACCTGGAAATTGAAAATGGCAAAGTGATCGTCAAAGGTGTACCGGGTAAAAGTATCGAGCTGGCCCAGGTTGCGGCTTCAACCATGCGTTTTGCCGGCCAGTATGAGCCAGTCTATGGACGTGGTCGTGCCGCCGTCAGCAAAAATTCGCCGATGTTTTCGGCGCACCTGGCTCGCGTTGCCGTCGATACGGAAACAGGCGAAGTGCATGTCCTCGATTATATCGCGGTACAGGACGTTGGCCGCGCAATCAATCCCGCCGAGGTCGAGGGACAGATCCAGGGTGGTGTGACCCAGGGCATCGGTTGGGCGCTCTTTGAAGGGTTCGAGTACGACGAAAACGGTCAGCTCTTGACCTCAACGTTGATGGATTACGCACTTCCACATAGCGAGGATGTGCCAAACATCGCGTCTATCATGCTTGAGATTCCTTCGGCATTGGGGCCGTTTGGTGCAAAGGGTGTGGGCGAGCCGCCTGTCGTCCCGGTCGCCGGCGCTATCGCGAACGCTATCTATGACGCCGTGGGTGCACGCGTGACACAATTGCCAATGACACCAGAACGTGTATTCAACGCAATGCACACGTCTTAAATAGATGGGAAACCGTAGGGAATTGATTATACAGATTTGACTTGAAAGAGGTGACCCACCGGGCTGTTCGGTGGGTCACCTCTTTCTTTCTTAGATCGCCAGGAGCAGGGGCCACACATGCCAGCTCAGAATTGGAGGAGTTACAGGTTTTGGTCTTCTTCTTATAATGTAACAAAAGGCGCATTATCGTCCTTAATACATTTAGAGATGGAGATATTTATGTCAAAAAAAATGCTGCGAGCGTTAGATAGCCTATTTTTCAGCATAGCTCTTCTGTTCCTGGCTGCTTTGAACAGCGCGTGCATAACCAATACACCTGCAGCCATGGCAACTGCTAGTGAAGATCCAACCACAATAGTACTCCGACCACACACATTTGCAGTTGATACACATGGGCAACCGGTGCTCAACCTCACTGGTGATGTCTGCCAGATACGGGTGCAGACAGGGAACAGCGCCAGTATGTTCGTTCAGACCGTCGTCCATCATTACCAGAGCAATCCCATGCCAACGATCACCTACAATCAGAGTAGAGGCAGAAAAATGGTGACGATCAACGAAAAATTGCCGCCACAGACTGCATCTACGACGAATAATGATAGTGTCGCCTTCACGATCACGTTACCCAGTCACACAGACCTCCTTTTGAATACGAAAGTTGGCAGCATTATGGTCGCCAACGTCCGTGGACAATTTGCACTTGCAACAGCCACTGGCAGCATTACCGTCCTCCATGCCCAGATCAACAGGCTCAGCTCCCTTACGACGAATGTCGGCAGCATCTTCTTCTCCGGAGCGCTTCTCCCAAAAGGAAACTACCGTATGGAGACGCGTGTTGGAAGTATTAATCTTGCCTTGCAAAAGCCATCCTCGCTCAATGTTGACGCCGAAACGACGATTGGCAGCATCCATAGCGATTTTTCTTCCCTCGCCATCGATGGCAATACCGCGCAGGGTACCCTCGGCACTCCACCCTATGCCCATCTCTCGCTCGCAACGCAAGTTGGCTCTATCGCAGTTCAGCCACAATAGCAAGGAAGGGATAACACCAGATACATTCTTTCTCTTTATAGAAAATGGGGAAAGCATAACCAGTGGTATTGGTTTTCCAGTGTGTGTTATACTGGGGGCGATGCGCGTGACCATAATTGCACACATATATTCCAATAGTGTTGAGGTAAATCAGTGAACGACGAAAAAGAACCGGGTCCAGGTGAGATGCGTTATCTGCACTCTATGATTGAGGCTGTTGGGAACACACCTCTCCTGCGCTTAAATCGGGTTGCTAGCGATGTGCCCCCACTCGTTCTGGCAAAGATGGAGATGTTCAATCCTGGCGGCAGTGTCAAGGATCGCATTGGCCCTGCAATGATCGATTATTGTGAAAAGCAGGGCTTGCTGCGTCCAGGCGGCACGATCGTGGAGCCAACCAGCGGCAATACGGGTCATGGGCTGGCAATCGCCGCTGCCATCAAGGGGTATCACTGCATATTTGTGATGACGGATAAGGCCAGCGAAGAGAAGCGCAGCCTTTTACGTGCCTACGGAGCGGAAGTAGTGATCTGCCCCGGAAGTGTTACGCACGATTCGCCAGAGTATTATAAGAATGTCGCGTATCGTCTGGCGGGTGAGATCCCTGGCGCTTTTTGTCCCGATCAATACGCTAATCCGGCGAATCCCCTGGCCCATTATCACTCAACTGGCCCGGAGATCTGGCGCGATACCGCTGGGCGGGTGACCGCGTTTGTCGCTGGCATCGGCACCGGCGGCACTATTAGTGGCACTGGTCGCTATCTTAAGGAGCAAAATCCCAATCTCAAGGTCATCGGTGCGGATCCCCCTGGATCGGTCTACTCCGGCGACACCCCAAAACCGTATAAGGTTGAAGGGATCGGAATGGATTCGTATCCTCCAAACTACAATGC
>JACDAE010000482.1 GCA_013695595.1 Ktedonobacteraceae bacterium
GTGTAGCGGTAGTCCCAGTTGCGCTCACCACCCACAGACTCAGGCAGTGAGGTGGTTGGAGCCGCAACGATGGCCCCCGTGGGTCGGAACATGAGTGCCTGCAGGACGCGCCCGCTATGGTGAACCATCTCTCGCCACGGCCCCTCATAGCGCTGGTGAAGCTCCGACCAGGTGCGCCATCCCGTCAGGGTATTCTGAAGGGAAGCGGTGATTGCCTGAGGAGTAAAGATCTGTGGGGCCTCCTCCCAGCTCGCCCGATGCTGTAACGCAAAATCGGCCTGCTCCCCGGCTTGAAGGGTGAAGCGGGCGCTGGCCGTCGAGCCATCGATCTGAAGTTCTCTCTGCGAGGAGAGCAGCAGGACATCAGCACCACCGCGTGCAAGGATGCCTCCCGGAACGTGCCTGAGCAAGGGCGAGATCAGGCCATATTCAGGCCGTGGCGCGTACTCCACATCTATTTCCACTGTCCCACTCTCGCAGCGCACGGAGCGCAGCACGACTCCGGGAGAGGCAACGCCGAGATCGTGTCCCTGTTCGTTGCGCCCGATAGCCATTGCATCACACAGCACGACGATCCCGGTCGGCGTCTTGAAGGTGGTCGCAAGGACCATTGTGGTATCGACATAATGGCGGCTGGTCTCGGAGGTATCAACCGCCTGGATAGACCAGTGTCCGGCTTGCTCGTCGAGCAGACGGGCAAAGACCGATGGTCCATCGAAGCGTGGAAAGCACAGCCAATCCATGGAGCCTGTACGGCTAACCAGGGTAGCGGAACGGCAATCCGAAAGTAAAGCATAATCGGCAATTGGTAGGGTACTCAACGTCTTCCCTCCTGATAGTGCGCATGAACTGATTTTTATGCGCCAATAAGCGATTTGGGGTCGGATCTTTTGGTCCAGGTTTACTACATAACCTGGATAGTTTTGTGATTATACCCGGTGCCACCATTAGGAACCGTGCCCTGGATATGGCTGGTTTGTATGGCACCGGTGCCATCGGTTGCACGACACACGAGCGTGTAAGTGCCACGCAGCATCGGTGTCCATTGCCATGCCCAGAAGACCCATGAATCTTCAGACAATGGGGGTTGCAAGGACGCTCCATGCCATATTTGACCACCATCGGTACTGACCTCGACCATTTGAATGCCGCGATTACCCGCAAAGGCGATCCCACCAATCTCTACCGCTTTTCCGACAGGGAGTGGATCGGCGGGGTGATCGATGCGACTCATCGTATGCAACGGCCCATTGTACCAGCCCTGATCGGCGTAGAGGCCACCCACAAAATGGTCGGTCAGTTCAACACGTGTCAACCATTTCGGATTCTCCTCGCCATAGCGTCCAGGGATCAGCACACGCATGGGATAGCCATGCCGATATGGGATATCGACTCCATTCATGCGCCATGCCAGCAAAGCATCGGCCATCAATACTTCATCCAATGGAAGGCTCATAGTATAGCCATCCACACTAGAAAAAGCGACATAGCTGGCATTGGATGCCGGGCCTCCATGCTTTTCAAGCAGTGTACGCAGCGTCACGCCCTGCCAGATTGCCGTGCTGATGAGATGGCCACCAATACCACTGGCGATGCATTGCAACGTTATGGGCCGCGAGGTAGATGGCAATTGTTGCACCTCTGTAAACGTATAGGTGCCAGGATTTTTGACGAGTCCGGTCACTTCCAGACGCCAGAGATCGATATTCGGAGTTGGATCAGAGGGGTTCTGCGTCACTACATAATGATCTGCATTCGTCGTGATTGCCGGAGTGACCTGATGCTGAGGGAACGTCTCGTCCCCATCATACGAACTGTATCCATCGAGAAATGTACGGACGAACCCGGCAGTACCTGCCAGCCCTCCAACGCTCAACACGGCAACACCTGCACGCGAGAGCATCAGGCGACGCTTCGACGCCACCTCGTTTGTGCTCCCCGAGACAATCACTTTTGGCAAAATGGCACGATATGCCAGACAAAGCACAACTCCATACCCCACGAAATCGGCCAGTAAGCCAAAGATCGTCGTCAGCCTTGAGAGATCCGTTGGCAAGCCAAAAAAGTTCTGCCTCAATTCATTCCAGAATAACACCGTTGCCAGGATCGTCATGACCAGACTAAATGCCAGCGCCGTGAGCCATTCATTTTTGCCAGGTCGATAGCTATTGGCGGGCACCTTCACACGGACGATCGCCGCGTAGAGTATGCCCAACACCGTACCAAGAGCGATCATGCCCAACAACGCGAGACCAAGAGGATAGAGCTTGGGATAAGGCGAGAACTTTTGTAAGAGTTGAAGGAATGTCCCTGTGTTGATATGTTTCAGGACAAAATCCCCAAATAGCTCCATTGGCGTTGGTATTCCGGCGACCACTCTGAGCAGTAGCATAAGCAAAGCCGCCAGAGCACTTGCAGCCAGCCCGGCTCCAGGCGACAAGATGATTGCGCTAAAAAATCCACTCCGCCTGGTAGATGGAGCAGGTAACGATGGAGATGGTTGTGAGGATTCCATAGGTGTTTGATGATCAGTATCTTGCATCATTGTTCCTTTGATAAATAAATCAAAATTTTACTTTCACTGAGTAGTCTTCGCTGAAGCCTATTTGTTACAGCGAGAGAAGTAAAATTTGCCAGGAACAAGTTCGCACTATTGAAGCACTATGAGTCATCCCGAAGTGTTCTTTTGGATGACTCATATTCGGTCTATTCTGAAGGAGATTCACTACTGAGATGAATGACTTCTTCACCAAGATGGAGTGTCGCATCCCAGGTTACTGCAATAGCATCCTTGACGCTTTGGTGTGCGGGACACCCCTCTGGATGGACGGCGAGCGCCCGTTCGGTAACTACACGCGACTCGGGAGGAATCGTCAGATCATAATGAAGTGTGATTGACTCAATACGAATGGTCTTCCCGATTCCAACAATACGACCATCAACCGTTGCAGTAAAGAGGTGTCGATCAAATTGAATCTTGCGCCCTGACAGGGCACCGGCAAGTGTGCCATACATTCAACCGGCAACAGCTGCAACAATATGATCCAACGTCGAAGCAATAGGTGGACCCTCCTTGGCCCCATAATATTCACGTAATTTCCCTTGTACCCCATAGACAACGGGTTCTGGTACCTCACCAAGATAGGCATTGCGATAGCCATCTTGATAGGTCAGGCGAGCGTGTGAAATATACTCAAAAGGTTCTGCCATTCTGCACATTCTTTCTAAAGAGTGACTTGGAGCATCTCTTTACCCTAGTATATAACAAAAATACAACCTTTTTAACGATGAAGAGATCAATCAAGAAGGAGGCACAAGCGCCCCCACTCAAATAGTGCTGAGCTACTGATTCTTCCATTGGCGAAAAACCTGAAGTAAATCTTCTTTTGTCTCAGGAAAAGCTGGTTCTTGCGCCAGATTGCGCAGCATCCCGATGGTCAGACGCACCTGTTCAATATAATTTGTACACCCATCGCAACCTGCAAGATGTTCTTCAAGCTGAGCGCGTTTCTCTGGTAAGAGCGCATCTTCAAGATACGCAGTGACCAGTTCCACAACCTCTTGACAGGCAAGGCCAGTGAAAGGAGAGGTCTCTGGGTGGCTGTTTTTTCTGGAAAAACGAGCAAAAAGCGTTCTAAGTCTGTCCATGCTGCTTCTCTTCTTCTTCGGCAAAGTACCGCTCAAGTGCACGCCGGACTTTCGATCGCGCCCGGTGAAGTAATACTCTCCGATTCACCTCGGAAATGCCAAGAAGCTGACAGATCTCTTCTGGCATCCAGCCTTCAATGTCGTGCAGTGTCATGACGATGCGTTGATGAGGTGGGAGTACCTCAATTGCTGACTCAATAGATGCAAAGGTCTCCTGCGAAAGAAGCCGCTTCTCAGGAATTTCATCCCAATTGTCAGGCAGAGAGATCCAGGTTCCAGGTCGCCCAGAACCAGGTGGAAAGAAACGTTCAGGTTCAACAGAAGGTTCATATACATCAATCTCCTCATCCAAAAGCGAGGAGAAAGGGACACTACGCCCTTCACGCAATGCAGCGGTTTTCGCACAATTGGTCAGGATACGGAAGAGCCAGGTCTTAAAAGAAGAGCGTCCCTCAAAGTGCTTGAGGCCTTTAAGGACTCCCATCCAGGCTTCTTGAACGACTTCTTCTGCAACAGCTTGCTTAGGAACGTAGATCGTAGCCAGACGAAGCATTGCATAATGATACTGTTGGACCAACGACAGAAAAGCACCCTCGTCCCCATTCCTTAACATCTCGATTAAGCTGATTTCACTCTCAGGCGTCGTGGCACTACTCAACCAGGGTTCTGTGTTTATGTGTTTGACTATCACCGCATCAGGCTGACTTGCTGATTGGTTTGTACTTTCACTCATCAAATTTTGCTTTCGCGTGAACCGGAAATATACTTGTTGTGTTCTGGTTTAAAGCAATAATAGGGATGGGTTGCCGTCAGCAGTATAGCGTATCGCCGTAGTTCAGTCAAATGATTATGTTTGAGATCAGGGCTATTTAATTCTCGCCCGCCAGAGGCCCTAAAGTGAAAACAAAAGTGAAATTCCCCCGATTTTGGAGGGTTGGCAACAGATAAGGTCAATCGCATACGTTACACGCTTGTTTATAGTGGTGTTTCTGGTGGAACGCGTATCCCTGCACACTCATTGGACCGGCTTTGCGTGTCTCCCCATCGTGAGGTGTACAGATGACGGTGTTCAAGCCAATCTCTTCTAGGGCTTTCCCCTGTGTCCAATCGACGGTTTCTGCCGTCGTGTCAGAGGGAAAGAGTTTATAATCGCGATCCTGAAAATAATTGGTCGAAGGCTGGTTTTGCTAGGCATCTCGATTTACGACCGGACAGGAGCCGTGTGAACGGATGTAAAACAGATCTTGAGGAGTAAGATAGGAGATCCGGATGATCTAAGAAGAGGGTCTCAATGAGATGCGTGCGACTCTCTATGCGGCAGGAACCACTTCACATTCCAATACTGGAAGCCCCTCTGCCTGCTCGCCGAGGAGAGATGATCGTGGTGTGGTCATCGCCGGGTCAAAGGTCACATCATCGCTTTCTCAATCTTTGAGCCAGCGCTGCGGGGTGATAAAAGGATAATAGGCAAGTGAACATGAAAGTCGATGGCGCGTGGTATACATTGTCCCTCCCAATAGGTATTCAACGAGAGTGTTCTCCCGATGTGCCGCCAGAGTGTATCCTACCATCAGGCATGAAAATAGGTCAAGTTCAGGAGCGGTACCATGCCAATCTTTTACCTGAGCCTTGCCATATCTCTAGATGTATTGGCGTAAACATCTCAAGAGAAAAGTATTGTTTTCTCTTGAGATGTGTGCTAAAAATACAGGTATATAAGCGAAGAATGAAATGGAGAAGAGGGATGCCTTTACAACCCAATTCGCCCACTCCAAAAGGTAAAGAGACTTTGAGTAAAAAGATATCATAGCATGGCTCCTGGCATGCACGATGTAGATCAATGAAGATGAACGACAAGGAGCAGAACGATGTCTATAGGCGATGTACAAGCACTCACCTTTGATGTATTTGGAACCGTGGTAGATTATTACAGCACTATTCGCTCTGAGGGAGAGCGGCTTGCTCAACAGAAAGGGTTACAGATCGATTGGGGAGCGTTTGCTCTTGCCTGGCGAAATCGTTACAACCCGTTTCTGCAACGCGTTGAGCAGCATGAACTCCCTTGGACGAAACTCGATACACTCCATCGTCTTGCCCTGGAAGAAGTGCTCAGTGAATTCCAGATCACTCATCTGACAGAAGAAGAGAAAGTACAGCTTAATCGTGTCTGGCACCGACTCCAGCCATGGCCAGACTCAGTAGCAGGACTCATACGGCTCCGTCAGAAATTTGTGCTTGCCACCCTCTCTAACGGCAATGTTGCGCTGTTAACGAATATGGCAAAGTATAGCAGTCTCCCCTGGGATTGTATTCTCTCAGCAGAACTGGTCCGAGCCTACAAACCCAATCCAGCCGTTTATCAAATGGCCATTGAGTTTCTTGACCTGCCAGCAGAACAAATTATGTTAGTAGCTGCCCATCCCTACGACCTGCTTGCAGCACAATCACATGGGTTCAAAACTGCCTTTATTCCCCGTCCCCTGGAGTACGGACCTCAATCTGATCCTCATCCCGACTCCACTCCCAATCCGAGCTTTGATGTCGTCGCTCACGATATGATCGATCTCGCTCACCAGCTTGGTGTGTGAATCGTGTACATATCTCTAGCATTCTTGCCTACATAGGTGTATAATAGCGCCACTATTTAAAGGCATCATGCAGGTTTACTAGAAACGATGAACAACGCATAACATCATCGTACACCACGATTGTAGGGGCCTGATTCATCGCGCCCGCGTGTAGAGCTTTATCACTAGCAAGGAGAAATACGCCATTGAATCGCGTACTCCATATTCCTGAGCCGGGCCAGCTCGTCGATGTCCGGCATCGTCGCTACGTAGTGGTTGAAGTCATTCCCAGTACCCTCCCACCTCCTATCCTTTCCAGTGGAACACTGGCACGTCAGCACCTCGTCGCGCTGTCTTCAGTGGAAGATGATGCGCTCGGCGAAGACCTGCAAGTCATCTGGGAACTCGAACCCGGCGCATCCTCCATCGAGAAAACTCCCTTGCCAGAACCGGTCGGCTTCGATTCTCCGCAACGCCTGGACACATTCCTCAACGCTGTACGCTGGGGTGCGGCTTCCAGTGCCGACGTGAAAGCTATCCAGGCCCCTTTTCGTAGCGGCATCGATCTTGAAGACTATCAGCTCGATCCTGTTGCTCGCGCGATCCAGATGCCCCGCGCCAATCTGTTGATCGCCGATGATGTCGGCCTGGGTAAAACTATTGAGGCTGGCCTGGTGGCGCAGGAACTCTTAATTCGCCACCGCGCACGCCGCATCCTGATCATCTGCCCAGCATCTCTGCAAGTCCAATGGCACGATCAGATGCGCGATAAGTTTGGTCTCGAATTTCGCATCGTGGATAGTAAGTCGCTGAGCGAACTCCGTCACGAGCGTGGCATCCACGTCAATCCCTGGACACACTTCCCACGCCTGATTACCTCGATCGACTTCTTGAAGCGCGAACGTCCCCTGCGCCTGATGAGCGAGGCTCTACCCGCCGAGGGCGAGTCGCTCTACCCGCGCAAGTTCGATCTGCTGATCCTTGATGAAGCTCATAACGTGGCCCCATCGGGACGCGGCAAGTATGCTACCGATTCACAACGAACGCTGGCAATTCGCCGCCTCGTCCCTCATTTTGAACATAAGCTTTTTCTCTCGGCCACTCCGCATAATGGCTATCGTGAGAGCTTCTCGGCACTTCTAGAACTGCTCGATAACCAGCGTTTCGCACGCGGCGTGGAACCTGATCCTGAGCAATTGCATACAGTCATGGTGCGACGCCTCAAATCAGGGTTGCCCCCACGCTGGGATGGTTCACCGCTCTTTCCGAAACGTGAGATCACAGCTCTCCCGGTCTCCTATACCCAATCGGAGCGCGACATGCACCAGTTGTTGCAGGAATATAGCCAGTCGCGTATCTCTGAATCGGGCGATGCCATTGAGCGCTATGCCACCGAGTTTGTGGCGAAACTGCTGAAGAAGCGCCTCTTCTCCTCACCCGAAGCGTTTTTTAAGACGCTGGAACGCCACCAACTCTCTCTAACCGAGGCACGCCGCCGGACAACGGTTACGAAACGGCCCGGTGAAGGTATTCTCCGCAACCGTATCGAGCAGCTTGATGAGGAACACGATAACGATGAGGCTCTGGATGATGCAATGGCTGAGGCCCTGGAAGTCGCCGCTCCCCTGTTCCGCGAGCCGAGTCCACAGGAATACGCGCTCTTGCAGCAGATGCACTCACAAGCAGAACAGGCACGCCATCGCCCCGATAGTAAAGCGCAAGAGTTGATCTCATGGCTACATGAAACGCTCAAGCCGGGCGGACGTTGGAGTCAGGAGCGCGTCATCATCTTTACCGAGTATCGTGCCACTCAGAACTGGCTCTATGGTCTGCTGGCACGCGAGGGCTTTGCGGAGAAGGGGCCCGATGACGAGAAACGTCTGCTCATGCTCTATGGCGGCATGGATAACCTGGAACGTGAGACGATCAAGGCCGCCTTCCAGGCCGATCCCGCCACGGCTTCTGTACGTATCCTTCTGGCAACCGATGCAGCATCCGAAGGCATTGATCTGCAAAACCATTGTTCACGCCTCATCCATTATGAAATCCCCTGGAACCCCAACCGTCTGGAGCAGCGCAATGGGCGTATCGATCGCCACGGACAACGCGCACACCAGGTCGATATCTATCATTTCGTCAGTAGCACTTATCGCACCGCTACTGAACAGGGAAAGACTATAAGCAAACTCGATGCCGACCTGGAATTCCTCTGGCAGGCGGTCGATAAGATTGAGCGCATTCGCGAAGATCTTGGCAGTGTTGGTCCCGTGATCGCCGATCAGGTGGAACAGGCGATGCTCGGCAAACGCCGCACACTCGATACGAAACGTGCAGAGGAGAATGCTCCCTCGCGCCGCATGCAGGCATTTGTGCGCAAACAACGGAAACAGATCGCCGAACGTATCACGCAACTCTACGAACAACTGCAGGAGGGCAAACGCGAACTGGGCCTGTCATCGGCAAATATTCAGGCCGTAGTGGAAACCGCGCTCGAACTGGCCCAACAGCCACCCTTACGTAAGCGTATGCTGCACGATCCCTTGCAAAAGTCTCCGACAATCGAGGTCTTCGATGTCCCGGCGCTCAGTGGTAGTTGGAAGGAATGCACCTACGGCCTTGAGCATCCATATACGCATATCGTGCGTCCGATCGTCTTTGATCACGCGCTGGCACAGGGACGCGACGATGTGGTGCTCGCTCATCTCAATTCGCGCCTGGTCACGATGGCCCTGCGTCTGCTACGTGCCGAGGTCTGGTCCAGCGGCACGCATCGCCACATCTATCGCGTCACCGCTCGTACCGTTCCAACACTTGCATTAGATACACCCGCCGTCATCGCACACGCTCGCCTGCTCATCCTGGGTAGTGACAATCAGCGTCTGCATGAAGAGCTCATCGCGGCTGGTGGCTATTTACGCGCTGGCCGTTTTGTGCGCATGAACGAGAGCCAGTTAAAGCAAACGCTCGCCGCCGCGCAGGATACTCCAGTATCACCAACCATGCAGCAAAGCCTGAGCGCCCAATGGGAACATCATCGCGTACCCTTGCAGCAAGCCCTGGAGGCCCGGATGCGCGAACGCTCCTCTACCCTGCAACGCACCCTGACCGAACGCGCCAATAAAGAGCAACAAGACATTCGCGCCATCCTGACCGAGCTACAACAAAGCATTCTACAGGAATTACATCAACCTGATGGGCCGATACAATTGACGCTTGCAGGCTTCTCGTCAGACGAACGCAGCCAGTTCGAGCGCAACAAATCTGCCCTTCAGGTCCGTGTACAACAGATCGATAGCGAAATCGTGGGTGAGACAACACGTATCCAACGCCGCTTCGCCGATCCACAACCGCGCCTCTTCCCGGTCACGGTTATGTACCTGGTGCCACAATCGTTGGCATCGGGTTGATGCGGACGGGGGAGGGTGAGCCGACAGAGAGGGTGAGCCGACAGAGAGGGTGAGCCGACGGAGAGGGTGAACCCACGGGGGAGGGTGAGCCGACGGAGAGGGTGAGCCGACGGAGAGGGTGAGCCGACGGGCTTATAAATCGCGCCCGTACGCCACAATTGGGGATATAATATAATAATGGGAGGATAATACGATCATAGGTATGGGGAAATAAATATGGCTATTGGCACAATAATATATTTTTCTGGATATAAATATCCAATCACCCCAAATAGTGTAGGGGCGCGGTTTACAAGCCCGTCCCGCGCAACATGCGGGGTAGGGGCGCGGTTTACAAGCCCGTCCCGCGCAACATACGGGGCAGGGGCGCGGTTTACAAGCCCGTCCCGCGCAACATATGGAAAGGACACACGCAATGGCAACTGATCGAGATATCGCCCGCCAGCACGCAAACTGGCTCTCGCTCGTCGAGGCGTCCGGCCCATTTCTCAGCATGCCCGTTTTGCTGGAAACATTTCCCCAGGGACTCGATCAGAAGGAAAATGAGAGCGAGGTGCGCCACCGTCTGCGCCTCGCCTATGAAGAATGGGCCGATAATCAGGCTGGCATTCGTCCAGATCCGGCCATTCATACGCAATGGCTCCGCTTCATCCTCGATGAGGTGCTGGAGTTGCGTCCTGATACCATCCTCGTAGGGCAACAGATCCCAACTGATCTGCGCTACAATGCACGCGAATATGGCGAAACGATCCGGCCAGACCTGCTCATTCGCTCGCCGTTTGAGCCGCAGCCGCGCCTGCTCATCCAACAATATCCCTATGGTCAGAAGCTGGAAAAGACCATCTCCAATCAGTTCTGGAAGGCCTCGCCCGCCACGCGCATGATGGAACTCATGCGTGCCAGCAACGTACGTCTGGGCCTCATCACCAATGGCGAACACTGGATGCTCATCGATGCACCACCCGACGAGACTACGGGCTACTATTCCTGGTACGCCACGCTCTGGCTCGAAGAACCCCTGACACTGCGTGCCTTCCGCAGCTTGCTCGGTATGGAACGCTTCTTTAATGTGCCCACCGATCAGACGCTCGAAGCTCTACTCACAAAGAGCGCCCTGCGCCAGCAAGAGGTGACAACCCAACTCGGCGACCAGGTACGACGCGCCGTTGAAACATTAGTACGCATGCTTGATCGCCTGGATAAAGATAGCCAGGGCACCCTGCTGCATAGCATCACGGAGAAAGATTTGTATGAGGCGGCGCTGACGGTGATGATGCGCCTGGTCTTCCTGCTTTCGGCTGAGGAACGTGAGATGCTGCTGCTCGGCGATGCGCTCTACGATCAGAACTATGCCGTTTCGACGATGCATAAGCAGTTGCGCGAACAGGCCGATCAGCAGGGTGAGGAGGTGCTCGGTCTGCGCTATGATGCCTGGAGCCGCCTGCTTGCGGTCTTCAGGCTCGTCTATGGCGGCGTCGAGTATCACGATCTGCATATGCCTGCATATGGAGGCCACCTTTTCGATCCCGACCGCTTTCCATTTCTAGAGGGGCGCAAGATCGCAACCTCGTGGCTCGATATCCCGGCTGAACCGCTCAGCATCGATAACCGCACGGTGCTGCACCTGCTCAACGCGCTACAATATTTACAGGTCAAGCTCCCAGGTGGAGGTGTTGAGCCGCGCCGCCTCTCGTTTCGTGGCCTCGACATTGAGCAGATCGGCCACGTCTACGAAGGCTTGCTTGACCATACTGCCCGCCGTGCCAGCACAACGATCCTTACCCTGAGCGGCACTGGCGATAGCGAACCTGAAGCAACCCTCGACGAGCTGGAAAAGCAGGCCAGCAAAGGTCATGAAGAGTTCCTCACCTTCTTGCACGACACAACCGGGCGTAGCACTCCATCCCTGCAAAAGCTGCTCGGTTCCCATCTGGATAAGCCCGACGAACGCAGCCGCTTGATGGCTGCCTGCGCGAACCGCCAGGATATCTTTGATCGCCTGCAACCCTTCGCGGGCCTCTTACGCAAAGACACCTTCGGCAACTTCCTGCTCGTCACGCCCGGATCGGTCTACGTCACGCATGGCGAAGATCGCCGTTCCACTGGCACACACTATACGCCGCGCAGCCTGACCGAACCCATCGTTCAACATACCCTCGATCCGCTCGTCTATATCGGTCCCGCCGAAGGTCTGCCCGAACACGAATGGAAACTGCGCACGCCAGCCGAAATCCTCGACCTCAAAGTCTGCGATATGGCAATGGGGTCCGGCGCATTCCTCGTCCAGACCTGCCGCTATCTCTCCGAAAAGCTCGTGCTGGCCTGGGAAAACGCGGAAGGGACGGGCTTATCAATCGCGCCCCTACCTTC
>JACDAE010000496.1 GCA_013695595.1 Ktedonobacteraceae bacterium
ATAAAATACTATGCTATCTATTTGCACTTTATCAAACTATTGTGCGGAGCACAATAGTTTGATAAAGTGCAAATAGATAGCATAGTATTTTATGTACCCCGCTGCAAGGCGAACTGGTTAAACATCTCTTCCCACACCTCCTGATTCTCCATGCGCTCGCGTGGGTCGGCGACGCGGCCATTAATCATTTCGAAGATACTGATAAGAAGTCGTTGTAGCACCATAGAGGCTTCATCATAGAAGCTGGCAGCCTGCTTCATATCCTCTCTCACAATACCATAGCAGAGTGCAGTGAAGTTTTCGACATCGATATGATTCTGATCCACGCGAAACTCGTAGTTCCCCATGTGCCAGAGGTCTTCATTGATCATCAATGTCCTGAGTGTGTTGGGGTCCAGATTGATATCATTGGCGCGACATGTCTCAGTCAGCGCATCCATGGTCCAATTGATAAAGGTGACGATGGCCGGTAGTTGTTCCATAGGCGTATGTCGCTTTTCCCACTCTTGCTCCATGCGGCTAATGAGATCGAGGAGCGCGAAATTTTCCAGGCGCAACTTCTCGGCCGGATCTGGCAGACGTAGTTTGTGCCCCTGCTCGCGCGGGGCCATCTCTGCTTGAGGAGGGACGACAATGAAACGCTGCTGGATCAGTTGCCCCAAGTCGCGTGCAATATCCATTTCGGGCCGACGTAAAGCACTGGCAATACGCCGTACTCTACGATATAGATTGACGTGTGTGAAGAGTTCAAGGCTACGCATATCGAAGCGCATTGTGTAGGGGATTGTCGGGGCAAGCTGCAACATGGTACGCATGCCTTGAGGAAGATACTTATGCAACTCCTGCCATTCGTCCCCGTAGCGAATCATCTCCATCGTAATGCGCACTACTTCAATATCGAGAGAGGATTCACCGTAGGGTAGAAGCTTCTGAACCTTTGGGCTCGCAATAAACTCGTAGGTGCCATCCTGCCAGAGCGAAAGTTCACGTGCCGTCCACAAGGCTTTTGTACGCAGTGCCTCGCGCAACTGCTGCTCAGTAATCACTCCCATCATTACCAATCGCTCACCGATCCGCTTGCCCAGAGGATCTTGCAATTGCTGTGCGTATGCATGTTCTATATGCTGGTACGTGGTCATACCGAGCTGTTGCAGGATATCGCCCAGCGCGAGTGCTCCAGGATCTAACTCTGAACTGCTGGCCAATTTGCCTTCATTGAAATAGAGGATGCCCATGCGCCCTGCACTCTGCTTGAGATGAATCGCCCCGGTCATACTCCCCAATTCCACAATTTGCAGAATCTCTACCAAATCAAATTCTTTAAGATTGCCAGACAAGACTGTGTCTGTATTCATGCTCCCCCCCATAGATAGCCGGGTTGATCTGAAAGCGTAGGTATCATTATAAAAATCAGGAGAATCTCTTCCACTTCGATCTTACATCCCCGAAAAGCCTCTGTCCTGCATTATATCAGAGCTTTCGGGATTTCAACAAGTTCCATCCTTTATCAAAACTATCACACTATCTCATCCCATCGGGGGAAGAATCTCATCTTTTCTCCTGTTATAATTGATCATGAATATGAATAATCGGGTTGCAATTATCACTGGAGCTGGCCGTGGAGTGGGACGCGCCACGGCCGAGCTCTTCGCCCGCGCGGGCGCAAAAGTTGTGCTCTTCAGCCGTACACATACTCAACTAGAAGAGCTAGCCACCAGCATTACGCGCGATGGTGGCGAGGCGCTGACGGTAGTTGGCGATGTTGGACGCGAAGAGGATGTGCTGGCCCTGTTTCAGCAGGTTCGCGAGCGCTATGGACGGCTGGATATAGTGGTGAATTGCGCAGGAATAGTCGCGGTGCGTCCATTTATCGAGATGGATACCGAGACCTGGGATCGGGTCATCAACGTGAATCTGCGTGGAACCTTTCTGTGCTGCCGCGAAGCCTTTCGCATGATGAGTGTACAAAAGCAGGGAGTCATTATCAATATCTCATCATTGTCGGGAGTAAAAGGTGTTGAGAAGTTCCCCGGGTTGAGCGCCTACAACGTCTCAAAGTCAGGGGTTGCAGCTCTGACCGAGATCCTTGCCGTTGAAGGAAAACCTAACAATATACGGGTCTGCGTAGTAAGCCCCGGTGCAGTGGATACTCAGATGCTACGGGAGGCGGCACCGCAGCTAAAGGCTGGTATGACCGCCGAAGAGATGGCCGAGATCCTCTTGTTTCTCGCCGACGATTCCGGTCGCATGTTTAGCGGAAGCAATATTGAGCTTTTTACCAACGCTTGATGGCCTGACACTATAGAGGAGCTACGTAATGGTCTACCTGACACGGCGTGTAACCTTCAGCGCCGCGCATCGTCTCTGGAGCAGGTATTTAACTGAAGAGGAAAACTATGCTGTCTACGATAAATGTGCCAATCCAAATGGACATGGACACAATTATACGCTCGAGGTGACGGTGCAGGGAGAGCCCGATCCAAAAACCGGTATGGTTATGAATTTAACCGATATGAAACGCATCACGAACGAGCAGGTAGTGAACTGGGTTGATCACAAACATCTGAATCACGATGTACCCTGGCTGGAAGGCGTGGTGCCAACCGCCGAGATGCTGGCGATCAAGTTCTGGGAGCGCCTGGCGCGTGGATTTCCAACGGGTCTGCTCTACGAGGTAAAGTTGCATGAGACTGAAAACAACAGCGTGGTCTACCGAGGGTGAGATTGAGCGATCACAAAACGAGCAAAGCAAGTAGTAGAAAGTAGAGCAGGCATGAGAATTGCACTGGTAGCGCCACTTGTCACAACGATCGCTCAACCCTTTGTGGGCGGATCGCAAGCGGTGGTTGCTGCACTGGCACAAGGAATGGCACAGCGAGGACATCAAGTAACTCTTTTCGCTCGTGAAGGCTCATTGGTACCGGGCGTGGAGATTATCCAGATCCCCACACCCGATGCGGTCCTTCCCTCGAAATTTTCGACGCCTGGCAACGCCTCTCCGGCCGACGCTGGCTTTTTCGCCCAGGCCAATCTCTTTCTCGATCTCTTTTTAAATGTACAAAGGCGAGCGCGTGAATTCGATCTTGTACACGCTCACGCCTTTGACTGGCCATCATTTATCTGTAGTGCATTTGTCACAGACATTCCTGTGTTGCACACAATCCATCTCCCAGCGATTATGCCTGAAATAAACGAAGGATTGCGCGTGCTTGATCAGCGTGGCCATCCGCTCACATTGATCACCGTCTCTCAAGCGTGTGCGCGAGACTACGCCCCTTATACGCCGTTCGACTCAGTCATTTATAATGGCTCAGATCTGGATGCCATTCCCTACGTTGAGTACGTATCCGAAGATGCACCCTTACTATATGCTGGTCGTATCACACCGGAAAAGGGCCTGGAGGAGGCAATTGAGATTGCGGAACTGGCCGACTGTCCTCTCCTTATTGCAGGAGGTATATATGACCGTGCCTACTA
>JACDAE010000499.1 GCA_013695595.1 Ktedonobacteraceae bacterium
GAATTAAATAGCCCTGCGGCATTCACACCAGAGATGCAAAAAAGGTCACCTTCTGTTAGAATAGAGGTCGCGCTTCTATCTGTTTTGATGATCTACAGGAACACACAAAAAGATGAATATATCTAACCGATCAATCACTTCTTTTCTCTTGCTCTCTCTTTTGAGCACTGGGCTACTCTCTTGTGCTCTGGCTACAGGAAATTCATCGCCAGCAGCGCAAACGAGTGTGGCGACTCCTCCTGTCGTACCATTTCACACGCCTAAACCTGATCCGGGCTTTCACCTTCTTTTTAACGGGCTGAGTACGGAGAATTGGCGTCTTTCAACCGTCAAAAATCAGCATGGGGCGAATCCTGGACGTTTCATCGTGGTACGGGGCATGTTGGAAGCAATCGCGGGAAATTCGCTTGGTTTGTACTGGTGTACCACTCCAACGCCTGCCGATTTTATCCTCAAGCTCGATTGGATGACTTCACGTATAAGCGATAACTCAGGTATCTTCATTCGTTTCCCAGATCCTGAGAAGCAAGGCTACGCAAATACAGCTCAGGCGGGGATTGATGATGGCTTTGAGGTCCAGATTGACCAGCGAGGCAGGCCAGATGGCGCGGCAAAGCACAAAACAGGTGCCATCTACAATTTCGCCGGACCTGAGCATGCGGACGCATTACCATTGCATCCTCCAGGACAATGGAACCAGTTTGAGATTCGTGTGCAGGGACAAACCTACAGCATTTCTCTGAATGGCCAACCCATTACCTTGTTTCATTTTAACGTGGGATCCAATCAGCAACATCCAGAGCGAGGATTACCGAGTAGTGCTAGTGTTCCCAGATTCATCGGATTACAGACCCATCCGGGATCAAGTCCTATCTATTTCCGCAATATTCAGATTAAACAAAACACGTGAAAACTTCATCGATAGGGATTAACGAACTCATTTAAGGATGTATCAGATAGTGATTGTCTATATGGTTTTCCCAAAAGATGAGAAACGATTTCCGATACTTTGGCAGTTGGGACTGTCCACGCCAGGTCGACTTGTTCACAAAGCGTTTAATTTCCGCTGAAGGGGCAAAATAAGCAATCGCATTCTCGACAGATAAGATGAAGGGAGGGTACCCGTTAAAAACAGTAATCCAATTCGCAATCAGCGAACCCGTACGATGGTTGCCCTCAATATATAACTGTGGATAGCCAAGGATACTCACATAGATTTCTGCGGCTATCTTCAGGGGGTGGTTCCCCCTTTTTGTGTGCACCTCATACCACTGTCGAATGGGTCCTATCTGCTGATAGAATTTTTCAGACGTTGCTTCAATGGCGGTCGCATATTCAGCGAGCAGGGATTGATCGGTTCCGTAATGAACCCGATTATTAAAAGTCAGCATATGCGCGATACTTTCCGCTGAAAATGGCGGGATCTGTTGCATAAGGAGAGTGTCTAGATACTGAAAAGCACTCATCATGCGCAGGCGAATAGGGGTGTTAAAAGGCGTATCTTTGCGCCCAATTCCTCTTCGATCCAGTTCATCATCAATCTGTTGCCAATAGATCTCAACCGTCTTGAGGGAGGAATTAATGGCCTCAAGATCTAAGCGTCCAGAAACTGATTTTAGCATCGTATTCGTCCCTCTTTCGTGGGTTTTCCAAGGCCAGATACTTCTCCCATACTACAACAGAATGCACGGAGGAAGCAATCAGGCTGCAAGGGTCTTCCTTATAGACGTGCGGAACGGGCTGTGTCATCACGCTTCCTATAGAATTTTGTGATGAGCGTAGCAAAGAAGAGGGAAAAGAGGCAGGTGGTACTATCGCACAAAGCAACTCTCCGACCTGGAGCGCCTGGAAGCACGACGACAGGCGGTGCAACAGGACCCGCATCTTTTCCCGGTGAAGCAGCTTTCTGCAAATGCAAGTGCGCTTTTCCTCCCTTTTACGCTCCCACAAACTGCCAGAAAGACGCGCATGCTCGGATCTTTATTCATGCTCACATTTCCAATCATCCTGATCGTATGGGGATGGCGATGGTATCAGGGATCACTACCCACGCCAGATCTGACAAGCTTCCAACTCTTAGCATCTGGCGGAGCAAGCTTCATAGTCATACTCATAGATCTGTATCGTCGCTATAGCGCGTGGAGTGAACGCCTCACTTTGACCGAAGATGGCCTTATTCTTACTGACATCTGGCACAGAAGACGGAGCATTCCCTGGCGAGATGCCAGTCTTTTTGCCTTCGATGGCTTCATGGTTAGAGGAAAAAAATCCTTCACGTTACTCTTTGAACTCTCCAGCAACAGCGAGGCGATTTATTGGGAATGGGTGATACATATCACCCCGGCCATACTCTTCCAGGCTGATCTCCCACTCTTCTCGCAAGGATATGATCTCCAATTAGAGGCGACCCTCTCGCTGATCGCCGGGCGTACAGGGTTATCATTGTACGATCTACAAGAATATAAGAAATAAATCACCTTTTATTCAACAGGGAGAAGTGGGATGGCCTCTCCATAAGTGGTTCCAACTCACTCATGGTTTCTATCATTATAGAAAACAAGCTCTACCCGATCCCCAATTACTGTAAGCTTTGACAGGCTCGCCGGATCTAGATGCAGGCCTCGACTACCAGACAATGACAGATTCAGCAGGTGTCCAATGAGCAAGCGTAAGGTTGTTTTGTGACTCACGATGAGAACCGTTTGTCCTGCGTGAACAGATAGTAGCGCAACAATGCATGGAACAACACGGGCAAGCACAGCCTGTTGTGTCTCACCCCCCGGCAATTGCATCCTCCACGAGCCGCGATCCCAGGCGGCCATCGCTTGCGGCGACTCACGGGCAACCTCGGCCTGTACACGACCTTCCCAGTGCCCAAAATCCATCTCACGCAGGGCTTCGCGCGTCTGTATCTCCAGTCCGGTCAGAGCGGCGATAGGCTGTGCCGTCTCCTGCGCTCGCTTTTGCGGGCTGGCATACAGCGCATCAATGTGTTCACGGCTGACCCGTTTTGCTAACTTTTGTGCTTGCTCGCGCCCGGTTGCCGTAAGCGCTACCTCGGTAACACCACAGAAAGCATCGCTATGACTAAGTTCTGTTTGTCCATGCCGCGCAAACAATAAGTGTGTAGTAGCCTCTACCTCATAATCCATGAAAAGTTCTCCTTACCAATCCGCCGCAAAAATACTTGTCTATACGGCTCATGGGTTCGCTCGCATACGGGCATGTCGCGCAAACAATACTGATATCCATCCCCTGTGCTCAAGTTCCTGTATCAGGCGCAGATAAGGCTCCTGAAAACGTCCTGTACGGTCCGGGCGCGGATCGATCACCTCATGCGTACGCGACATCTCTTGCGCAACATCGGCCAGGCGACGGCCCACGGAAGCTGCGAGCACGGCCATACCCAGTGCAGGCTCGGAGTTCTCTGGAATACGCACCGAACGCCCCAGCACATCAGCGCGGAGCTGACACCAATAGCGACTGCGTGCACCACCACCAGTGAGACTGAGTTCACCGTCGATAGGAGCACCGAGCATATCAAGATAATCAAAGCTCAGGCGCTCGACAAAGGCCACACCTTGCAGCAAAGCCGCATAGATGTCGATCTCGTCAAGCGGTTTGCCAAGAAAGAAGCGTTCAGCTCCAGGTTCGCTGAACGGGAAACGTTCACCAGAGGAAGCCAGAGGATAGGCAATAATACGAGCGGGCTCTCGCTCCATTGCTTGAACACTGAGCGCGTCAAGATCACGCTCAAAGAAATAGAGACTGAGCACGCCCGCACCTGCACCTGAAGCACCACCGGGCAGCCAGCCTCCATCAGGCGAACGGTGCGAGTACATGACTCCAGCAGGATCATGAATAAGTTCCTGGGTGACCCCCTTGAACGCCAGGGTTGTACCAAGCACAGAGTTCCAGCTTCCCACGTTCAGAGCGCCCGCACCGATCTGGGCCGCACAGCTATCGGTCATGCCAGCGATCACGGCTGTTCCCTGAGGAATGCCTGTCTCCAGCGCAGCCTGTCCACAAACGGTCCCGATGCGTGTTCCAGAAAGGACCACAGCAGGCAAAATCGCTTCAGGGACTGCGAGGCGGGCAAAAACGTTTTGCGGCCACGTGTTTTTGATCAGATCATAGCCC
>JACDAE010000507.1 GCA_013695595.1 Ktedonobacteraceae bacterium
TGTAGGGGCGCGGTTTACAAGCCCGTTGTGTTGTGTACTTCCTATTAGCTGCGCTCACCCTGTTTCTGAGCTTCTGGCAATACCTCATCGATAATGCCATATTCCACAGCCTCCTGGGCACTCAGGAAAAAGTCGCGCTCGGTATCCTTCTTGATGCGCTCCATGGTCTGTCCAGTATGCTTGTGAATAATACCGTTCAACGTATCACGCATGTAGAGGATTTCGCGGGCATGGATATCGATATCCGTGGCCTGCCCTTCGATACCTCCACCCTGGATCAGTGGCTGGTGCAGATGGATACGCGAATTGGGCAGAGCACGCCGCCGCCCATGATCACCCGCTAGCAAGAGAATCGTGCCGAAGCTGGCAGCATACCCCACGCAGGTAGTGGCAACCGGGCAGGAAAGCTGACGCATCGTATCATAGATCGCCAGACCCGCTCTTACAACACCACCTGGGGAGGTGATATAAAGATTGATCTCACGCTCAGGGTTTTCTGATGCCAGGAACAGAAGCTGAGCCACGACCAGATTTGCGATACCATCCTCAATTGGACCATTCACCATGATAATACGTTCGCGTAAGAGACGCGAATAAATGTCATAGGCACGCTCACCGCGTCCCGTAGTTTCAATAACGGTAGGGATAACAGCATGTGCAGTCATTAGCTTGCTCCTTTTACTTTGCGATGATCTGACGGACGAAGTAGTAATAGACCAGGGAGACATCGCCCGTTGGCCCCTGGTTGAGCACTCCATTGAGTAACCAACCTTCGCGCCCAAGCTCATTTAAGCGCTCGCCATCGGGAAGGGCGCTTTTCTGCGTATCGATAGTCAGGATGTGATACTCCCAACGAATAGGGTCCAATGGCGCATCCTCATAGATCATGATCTTAGGCGTGAAGCCTATAGCATTCTGCTCAATGTTGCGCGTATAGCGTGTAAGGGATGATTGAACTGACATAATGTATGCTTCTCCTTTTTGAATACTCGTGCCATCCGGGCATCATCGACACTGCCCGTACGTTGACTATAGCATGCTGATAGACTATACTGATAGGGTGATTATATGCTGTAAGCATATGTGAAAGAAAAACAATGCTGTGAGCATAGATAGGAAGACCGAGATGGCTGATTTACAGGAGATTCTGGGCCGCGTTATTCGTCAGGAGCGCCAATATCGACAGTTGACAATTAAAGAACTGGGCGAGAAAGCTGGCCTGTCAGAGATCTACGTAGGCGAGATTGAGCGGGGGCAGAAGTATCCCTCGGCGAAAGTACAGGAAAGTATCGCGAGTGCCCTGGAACTTGATCTGGCGGAACTTCTTGAGCTGATGGCAGAGGAGATTCGGCGTGAACGTGATCCACAGATGACACGGGCCATTGGTTTTACGCTCCCTGCCACTCCGGGGCAGCCACGGCGCATTGTGATCAAAAACATCATCAATATGCTCGACGAGGGCGCGGTGGAGAGTGTCGCGGACTTTAGCGCGTTTCTCCTTTCTAAACGGATGGACCCTACAGTAGAATAAGGAGCAATACCCTCTTCTCCAATTTTTATCCCTTCTAACGTCTATATATGCAGGGCCAGCATATCCTGGGAAAAGCAAGCATGCACTATAAAGGAATGAACTTTTATAGTGGTCATCATTACTATTCCTGATGTATAGTATAGAGGAATACTATTTCACTGCCTGCTAGTTTCAAGTAGTTTTCCATAAAACTACAATAAGACTGTATAAAGAGGGGAATTTTATGCGTCGATTTCAGGTATCCACCTACCTGCACTGGCTATGGAGAGGCTTCTTCATTCTTGGTCTCTTAGCTGCGGTTGCTTGCACATCTACAGGTCAGCAGGCTTCATCGCAAGGCTCATCAACAACGGCAAAGCCAGCATTACCGGGTCAGAAAATATGGAAACAAAATGTCTCGTCCTTCCTGTTTGGTACCAACGATACCTATGAGTGGTCCCCCAACAATATTCAGACACAGCCCAAAATTCAGCAGGCGCTTCAGAGTGCGGGCTTCACACTGATCCGCACGTTTTTTCCCGATAAAGCGAGCGACGCAGATATCACAAAACGCGTTCAGACGATTGAGAATAGCAATGCAAAATGCCTGGGTGTAATTACGAACATCTTCAATACAGCGTTCGATGAGCACCTTGTCAAACTGCTGGGTAGCCGTTGTCAGCTTTATGAGTTTGGCAATGAACCCGATCTCAATAACATCTCCATCCAGAGCTATCTGCAACAATGGAATAAAGAGATTCCACGCTTACGACAGATCAACTCAACCGCCAAATTTATCGGTCCCGTGACCTATAATGATCAAGGCAACCACGGATATATGAAAAGCTTTCTGGAAGGGGTTGCCACCTCGAAGGTGCTGCCCGATGCTGTCAGCTTTCACTGGTATCCTTGCTACCAGGATACCATGGCGTCCTGCCTGGGCAAAGCAAACACATACAGTCAGGTTACGCAGGGTGTGCGCTCATTGGTACGCTCAATACTGGGCAAAGATCTGCCCATAGGCATCTCTGAGTGGAACTACGATCCTGGCAATCCCCCGCCAGCCTATGGCGATGATCAACAATTTATCCAGGAGTTCACTGCTGCGGCCCTGCAATCCATGATCCAGGGTGGAGTCGCTTTCGCCTGCCAGTTCGACGCCGCCAGCTACTCTGGCTATGGCCGCCTCGATATGTTTGATCTCACCACCAATCAACCTAAACCACAGTATTATGCAATTGCAAATGTCATTAAGACCTACAATCCTGTTCATAACGCTAACCTGCCGGCAACTGCCCCTACAGTAACTGGTCCTTCGCTCAGTAAAACAGGGCCGCTCGTCTCACGTGGGAAGCCTGTTTTTTGCGCACATAACGATGCAGGTGCAGGGGGCGATAACGCAATTGTCAGTGGACATTATGGCAAATGGTCGTTCTGGCGACCCAGTTTCACGGCGCTCCCTAGCTGGTGTGCAATTAAGGTAGGCACAGGGCCAACGCGTCTGCTTATGACCTGGAGTAGCGATTATGTCTTCGACTATACCAGCCCGACCGGCACCACGCCGCGAGATTATACGGTCGCAGTTTCGGCAAATAGCACGAATGGGGCGGATGGGACGTGGAATACGCTGGTCACCGTGACCGGAAACCAGACTCGTGTCCGTGAACATCTGCTGCCATTCACGGGGCAATCCTGGGTGAAGATGACCATTACCAAAGGGCAGGCACAGGCCAGCCAGCCCTATATCTTCCTTGATCAGATCGATCTCTATGACGTTTCGCAGAGCCTGAATGATACCTTCTTCTTTTCGGGCGACTCGCTGACTGGTATTGCATATAATCGCTCCGACGAAAACCAGCCCTCTTTTGCCGAACTGGTGCATAGCGCCTATCCACAACGCTTCCCGGCGATGCTCAATGGCGGATTGGGAGGCTGGAATAGCGATGGAGCTGTTCAGGATATAAATCTCTGGCTCAGCCTGAATCCAGATATTCATTACTGGCTGCTGGGCTGGGGCACAAATGATGCATTCGACCAGGTGGCACCCGCGCATTTCCAGGCCAATCTACAGATCCTCGTGGATAAAATCAAGCAGGCAGGTCATGTGCCTGTGCTGGCACATATTCCCTACCTTGCCCGCCCAGGTTTCGACACTGAAGTTCAGGCTCTCAACGCCGTGATTGACAAGGTTACGGCGGCGAATAATCTAACGAAGGGGCCGGACCTCTACACACTCATACGTGCTCACGCGACAGAGTATCTGCTTAAGGATGGGACGCATCCAACGCCTGCCGGAGCTCAGGCGATGAATCAAGCCTGGTTCCAGGTCTTGCGGCCTGTTCTCTACGGTTAGAAATTTATTGACTGACCGTTACTTCAGCTTTTTGTGGCTCAACCGGGGTTGGAGCCTGGAAGACGAGCTTCTTCGAGATGAAGAAGTTATAGACAAAGGCAACCACGATACCGACTGGATTGGCAACATACACATTCACCTGGAAGAATTTCACAAGCACCAGGGCAGCCAGATAGGAGAGTAGCAACGCCGAGAGACTGGTCAACTGAGCCTTGCCCGCTCGTCTAACCCAACCCCAACCTGAGAGGTGCTGGCGTTGTTCGCTATAGGTAAAAAGCTGGTTGAGCACGAAGTTAATGGTTGTACTGATCTCGAATGCGCATGCCGAAGCGAGAGGATAGAAGCCATGCATAAGGGACATAAAGAGAAGCAGGGCCAGGTCATTGACGGGAATGCCGATGCCTCCCACTAATCCATAACGGATAATACGCATTTTGAAGAGTCGTTTTAGAAAGGATTTCATTATGAGAAAGCACTCCTCTGCCATAAAGTTTTAGATAGAACATATATGTCTATCGTACCATGTAGGAAGCTTTCTCGCAAGAAATTGGCCTATCAGGGCCATTTCATTCATTCCTATCATTACTCGAAAAGGGGGCTGAAATCCAGTTCGTAGGCGGCATTTTGGAGCTTACGCTGGCTCACGACGCGAGCTGGCACCCCACCTACCACAGCATACGGAGGCACATCCCGCGTCACGACAGCACCCGCCATGACCACAGCGCCTTCACCGATGGTAATACCTGCTAGCAAGGTCGCCCGCACCCCGATCCAGGCGTGGTTCTCGATGACGATGGGACGGTAGTCATCAGGGAATTGCGGATCATTCATATCATGCGTGCCCGTCACCAACCATACTCCCGCAGAAATGCTGACATTCTCCCCAATGATCAGGCCACCTGTCGTATAGAGAAAACAATCCTCATTGATGACTGTTCCTCTGCCAATCGAAACTTTTGTGCCACCACTTCGTATTCCCCCCAATTGTATACGCTGACCCAGCAGGAGTACAGCTCGTGGACCAATCTGCCAGCCCAATATACGGCGATACCAGGTAAGGCGAACTTTATGTGAAGGGATATGCGCGATAATATGATTTGTCATATACTTTATAAGTGCATTTAACATTATTCTACTCCTTTATGCTTAGTAAACGAATAGCTCTAAGCGGCTGCGTCTTCTCCTTATCTTCCTTCACAAGCTTTTCTGTAGGGACCATCATTAGCTCATCCTCATGCATGGGCAGGAGTGAATCAGTTAGCTCCAATCGAAAGGCAAACGCAGACTCAAATTCCAGTTGTACCTCCTCAGTGGCAAGGCCAGATGCTTCTTTTACTAACTCTTCAACACTTTCGATAGATGGAATAGCCTCTATCTTACGCTCGGCTTTATTGCGGATCGAGGAGTACAACACCTGCATATCCTCACGCGGAATGGTGCCAAACAGTGCAGATGCCACAAAGTACGTAACCGCAGCAAGCGAGAGAATTACAAAAAGGTCCATCTGGCGCGTTACCCAGATGACCAGGGCCATCACTGCACTTGCAGCAAGCGCCTTTATGCCTACTTTCACGCTACCCACAGGCCGCAAAGCACGTGGCACAAACACCAGCGCAAGACACATAAGCAGGAACTCTGTCAATGAGGTAACGGCTGCCGCACCTACGTGTTGGTACATTGGGATGAGAATAAGGTTCAAACCAACGTTAAACACCAGCGCAATTCCAGCCATAATACTAATGTTTTTCTCACGCTTCGTACTGATAATGGTGGAACTGAGGACACTATTGATGTAAAGAAAGACCAATCCTGGGGCAAGCAACTGCACAACAGGGACGGCGTGTATAAACTCGGCTCGATGATAGAGAAAACCGATGATATTTGGGGCCGCCACACAGAGCGCCACCGCAATAGGAATGCCGCAAAAGAGCAGAAAATTCATAGATTTCTCTACGGCTATCTTCAAATCCTTCTCAGAATGTGCAGAGAGCTGTGAGAAAATGGGATACATAATCGCACTTATAATCAGGCTTGGCAGGAAGACAAGTGTATCAAAAAGGCGATAGCCCGCGCCATACCACCCCACAACAGCCGCACTTGCAACAAGGGAAAGAAAAACGGTATCAATACGATAATAGATGACGCCCAGGACTCCATAGACAAGAAACGGGATGCTCTTGCGCACGAGTTCGCGAATAAGTGTCGGATCGATCCCGGTAGGCACACCTATCAGGCGCAACACCCACACGGTCTGCCAGAGGAGGCTGGTAAGAGAACCACCCAACAAAATCCAGGCCATAACCTGTACTCCGGCCCCATAGCGTAAGGCGATGACTCCGATCAGCGCACTCAACCCTTTTTCAAGAATTGTGCCGACCACGGGAAAAGTTACACGGCTAAAGGCATAGTGAAGAGAACTAATCGTATTTCCGAACGAACCGCTCAAAAGGGTTACACCACAGATTGCGACCAACCCACGTACTTCCACAGGATACTTGAGTAACCAGCAAGCGACTAATGCAATACTAAAAAAGATGAGCCATAGAATAAATTTAATACAGAGAATATTAGAGAGGTAATGGAGTGCTCTGGATGAATCCTGAGCAACATCACGGGTCAGCTGTTGATTAAAACCAAATTCGATAGGGAAACCAATAAGCGCTACAA
>JACDAE010000514.1 GCA_013695595.1 Ktedonobacteraceae bacterium
GTCTTCCAGAAGCACGAAAGAATAGATTTTACTGAGCGCTACATGTTTACGTCCAATGAATTTAACCTCTTGAACGTCATTCTCTCTCCCGAGAAGAGAATATAAAGAAGCAAAAGAACAAAAGACGTACAAATAAATACTCTTGTAGAGAGAAACATGTCATTTTCTATGCTATACTTCTATAGACTATACTGGATGTTTCTATAGGCGGTAGATATTTATTTCCAGGTGTGTTTTAAGGGAAAGGGAAACGGTAGTGCCTACGTTCAATCGTTTCGGTCCTCTCTCCATCGTAAACTATGTCTCCTCAACATCAGAACGAACTGATTGGTATCGTGCTATCATGCGTACCTTCTTTCGTTTTAGTCACGAGTATCACTACCGCCTGACTGCACAGGAAATCATGGATGCAGTTTGTATTGAGACCATGCAAGAATATACAATCGACGTGTGCAAGCGAGACCTGGAGAGTCTGGTTGCATGGGGGAATCTCACGGTACTCCCTGATATGAGCAGAGTTACGACCATCGCTGATTTCCGTTCGCCTATCTTACTCTATCAGGCAACATCCGATGCTCTTGAATTTGAGGCATTTATCGAAAAACATCTCCACATCGGAGCAAGCGAAGGTGGTTTGCATCAGGGTGATTTGCTTCATTTGCTGGAACTCCTCCGGCGTATCGACCATTGGCTACAAGGGGATCAGAGTACCTTTACAGAAGAACGGTGCCAAGAGATCGCCAGTGCCTGGAAATTGGCATTTGACACCTGGGAACGCGTCACCAACGATGCAGCCCAATATCTTGGAAGCATGAATCAGAACGCTCAATACACCTCAGATCTCCCCTCGTATCTTGCTTATAAAAATGTGGTGATAACGTATATCCAGAATTTTGCGGACACCCTTTCTCACTACAGCCAGACGCTACGTCAACTGTTTCTCGATTGGTCCACGACCGGAAAAGCGGCACGTTTATTGCAAATTATCACTTCGACAACACCTCTGTTGCCCATATTAGCCGATCAGCGGACTTCCTGGGATGAAGATATCCAACGCCAGATCAGAGCGCTCCAAGATTGGTTTCTGCAAGAACGGAATGCTGCATTGTTTTCACAGGCAGCGCACGACGCGATTGGCAAAGTTGTTTTGCGTGCCAGTGCGCTCGCATCTTCAATGCGTCCTCAAACTGACTTTGTCTCTCTTCTTTCAGCATTTGCCACGATGCTCTTTCAGATAGAAGACCCCGAAACAGCCCGACTCCTCTTTGCTACTGCCTTTGCTTGCGCCACGCCAACACATCTCCCAGAGAGTGTTACTGGTTCTCCGGAGGCGGCAGGAATTCTAGAGCAACGCATCAGTTGGGAGAATCCACCAACGGTGGTGCGGGAGTTGCGTCCGATTTACAAAGGAAATGCAGAGCGCTCTACAGAAAAACCGATGCGGCATAATCCTGATGCAGTGTATGAAATAAAAAAACAGCATGACGAGCAAGTTTCTCGCCAGCAAGGGCAACTTTCCCATCTCTTTCAGGTGTCGTTACTTGATCTCGCAAACCTGCGTACCATTGCACCAGATGAACGCCTGCTCCTGAGCAGCATTATCGATGGATGTTTAGGCAGTCCTGTGTATGAGTATACTCTGTCGGATGGTGCATTGGTCACCTTACTGAATCCCGAGGAACGAGATTATATCGCGCTTAGTGCTAGCGATGGTGTCTTACTTCTCCCACGCTATCGCCTGCAACATCGTTCTGCGTCAAGTAGTAGATAGAAAAAGAAGAAGAGATTGTCCATGAGCGAATTAGAAGATCACATTTTCTTAGAGAGCAGCCCTGAAGCCGAATGGGATGAAGAGGTTTTTGAACCTTCCGAAAATCCTTCCCTGGTCCAGCATACTACACACGATGTGCTCCTCGCGCATGCAGCATTATTAGATAATGTTGTCGTTGCGCTGCAAACCGACAAAGAAACATTTCGTCTTGTGAAAGGGCATCTCAAGGTTCTTGGGCAGTGGCATGCGCAGCATACTGGTTGGCGCATTCAACGTGGATCGACCTTTTTCCGGTTAGAACGTCACCTGCATATGATGCTTCCTGTCTTTTTTGATGAGAAACTCAAAGATGCACGAGATTTTGCGTGCCTAGCCTGGATACTCTGGTTTGCAGAGAAACGCTATCTCGCTGGTAGTGGTAGACACCAACAATTTCTGCTTTCGGAACTCACTGAGGAGATCCAGGGGCAGACCCAGGATATGAGTCAAGAAGGACTGGATATCCGCAATGTACAAGATCGCTATAGTATACGGCGCTCTCTTGAGTACCTGATGCATCTGGGCTGTTTACAAGTACTGGAAGGTGAGATTAAAAAGTGGGCCGAAGACACTGAACAGGAGAAGAATGAGGTACTCTATGAGTTTACTCCACTGGCACACTCGCTAATCGAAGCACTCAATGAAAGGCATGTCGCTGTACTGCGACGATCACTTCAGGAACATCCCTGGCCTGCTCCACCTCAGAGTCTTCCGCCTCCTGCCCGTGAAATTCTCCCATTTGTACGTGCCTGGCGAACGTTGCTGCTTGGGCCTACACTATTGCGTTATGATGATGCAGAAGCCTTTGCGGCACTCTCCATGCAAGCAGAGCAGGTCAACGAGGAGTTGGGGGCAACATTTGGCTGGGCGCTCGATCTCAAACGTGATTATGCGTGTGTGGTACGTGGCGGAGGACTCTCGATTGGGGTTGGGTCTGCGATTAGCTTCAATGGCGCATTTGATCAAATGCTGCTTCTGCTCTGTGGAAGATTTCGTGAACAGGTTCAACAAGGAATGTGGATACCAGACTCCTATGGATGTGTACAGAAGACACAATGGGATATCTTGCCCCTTTTCAATGATTTACGACAACGTTATGGTGCGTACTGGGGCACGACCGTTCAAAATGCGAAAGCAGACACGTTATTGGAGGAAATCTATCGGCGTATGCGCCAAGTAGGCTTGTTACGTGGTCCCGACCTTCATGGAAACATTCTGATTTTGCCAACAGCCGCCCGCTACAGTGTCAGATATATATCGATCCAGGAATCGGGAATACCTGCGACCACACGGAGACGCAAACAGAGTATCTCGGTGGAGACGACACTGTTCAATTGGTCTGCTTCTCCATCAGAGCAAGAGTGAGAGGAAGATATGACATACTACCGTGCTGAGAAACCAACCCTGTTGGATGAAACAGGCACAACCTCGGCAAACATGCTGGCAAAGTTTCTTCAACAAACGGAGGGAGGACCACCGGGCTATAGACTCCGACGTATTGTCTTAACCAACTTCTGGTTGTATGAGTACCAGATCATTGAAATCCCTCATGGCCGACTGTTTCTGGCCGGTGACAATGGATCAGGAAAATCAACGGTCCTCACGGCTGCAATCACGCTCGCGCTTGACGGCGATTATCGTCCAGAGCGAATTGATACATTTGGCAAACGTGAAAAAAAAATTGACTACTATATTATTGGAGGAAACGAGTCAAACACGCCTTTCAGTCGTGATCAACGCACTGGCTATATCTGTCTAGAATTTGAATGGTGTGACATGCAAGCGCCACCGTTCGCCTCAGAACTCCGTACTCTTTGGGAAAAAGGAAACGTTGAGCAGGCGCGTTTTCTCACCATTGGCCTGGGCTTCGCTGGTAATAAAAATAATGTGAATCCCATTACTCCCTTACGTTTTCTGATTACTGATGGAACGCGCTTAGGGGAAAATAACCTTTCAACGTTTGTGGAGACATCAGGTGAGAATCCACGTGCATGTGATCTCAAAGCCTTTAAAAAGTTGGTGAGTACACATGGGATTATCTGTGATAATCTGCAAGACTACCAACGAAACGTAGCACACTCTCTCTTCAATTTCTCAAAAACGGAAGATCTCACCCGGCTCACTAGACAACTCCTCTATTTACGGCAGCCCAATTTGAATAGTGTTCTTTCACTAGAAAAGGTGCGTGTCTATCTCGATGAGTCGCTTCCTGAATTACCGATCTCATTAATCGAGCGTGCTGCTGAGATGCTTGAATTGATGGGAGACCTCCAGGCCGCAACAGAAAAACGGAAGATTGCCTATAACGCAACCGAAAAGGTTCATCGATCTCAACAAATTGTTGCTATGGCACAGGCCCGCTCTTCTGCTTGCGAGTGTCTTTATGTGCTAGCTCAATTGGAAATTACACGCAAAGAGGTTCAACGCCTGGAACGGAATATCCGGAGAATAGAGCGCGACCTAGAACGTTATAAAGAGCGTGTCCAGACACTGGAAACGGAAGAATTGGAACTGACGGGCAAAATTAGTGCATTAGAGAATAGTGAAGGTTTACAGCTTGCTCAGCGTCTCAGTCAGGCTCAGACTCAGGTGAAAGAATGTAATGAGAAGCTGGTTATGAGCCAAGATGCTCTCACTAGTGCAACTGGTCGTCGCGAACAAACCGAAGATACCATTGAAATGTTCAGTGAAACATTTCAGCAACGTCACACGGAAACAATGCAATTACTCCAGGGAATGCAAGCGAGCGCTGAACAGGAAGTACATTGGTCAATTGCTGCTGACCAGCTACTCAATACATTAGAACGTGTGGGAATCTTCTCTCTCGATGCGTCTCTACTCGATATCCCTGAGCGCCTCTCATCGCTCAGTGAAAATGCTCTTACAGAACAAATGAAATGGCTAGAGAGGTTAAAAACACTGCATCACGAACTTGAGCGGGTACGTAACAGTTTGCACGAGGCTCACCAGCAAGAGCAAAAAGCGTATAATACGCTTGATGAAAGAACCAGACAATTTGAAAGTCTACGTAGAGATGTATGTGTTGCACAGCAGGATCTCGTAGACCAACTCGAATTGTTGCTCGAATCAACAGCGTGGGCCTCTCTGATTCCATCTGCTGAACTAGCTGAACTCACCTGGAATGCGGCGCTACTACCCTCAGAAAACGTTCTGGCACTGGCAAAGATCCAGCAAAGTTATACCGATGCAATAAAGCGTGTTGGCGAAGAGATAAGTCGGGTACAAAGGACGAGAGAGAGAGAGTTGGGTGAACTGCATAAGCAGCAAGGGGTAAAGGAAGAAGAGATCAATACGATTAGGAAAGCATATTCGCAAAAACAGCAAGAACCAGAATTTACTCCTGTACGTTCTTTTCATCGACAGAAAGCTCGTGAATACCTGGCAGCTCAAGGCATTGCGGCGTTGCCATTCTACATGCTCGTCGATTTTACAGAAGAGATTGATAGTCAGTCGCCTCTTGCAGGAGGGATTGAGCAAGCGTTGGAAAATGCAGGTCTCCTGGATGCTCTTGTTGTCCTTCCTGAGAACATTGAAGCTATGGATGCTTGCTGTCTTACACACGGTCTGAACGATTGCCGTCTCGATCTGATCCATTTATCAAATGAGCCCAGAGGGAATACAATGTCATTGTCACTGGCGTACGCGCTGCGCGTCGATCCAGCACTGAGTGAGAGTGTTAATGAGAGATCAACTGGCTGGATCGACACGGCACGTGTCCTTCTAGAATATATGCAATGCGCGGTTCCGCAACAAAAGGAGGAACATCGAGAGCGATGGACTCATGGCCTCCTTACTGGTAGTGTAGGAGTAGGCATGGCTCACTGTATCGGTAAAGCAACGCGAGTATATGCCCAAAAGCAGGAATTGGAGCGCTTACGTCGGCAACAAGAACTGTGTGAACAGGAATTGGTAACTATCATAGCAGAAATCGAAAATATTGAACGGCAGAGACGAGATTTAGAAACTCTACGCAAGACCATAGAGGCTCTCATGGCGGAGAGTCAGTTGAGCGAACTGAGCGCGACCTTACAAGCAGCATTGGTGAACCTGAATCTGGCACAAAAACAGTATAATCAAGTGCAAGAAGCATCTCGTGCTCTTGTACAAAAGTCAAATACACTTCAGGGAAGCCTGCAAAAAGAGTCCGATAGAACATTTATCTTTGCTACGAATAGTGAGAAAGTTGAGAAAGCATACGAGGCAGTAAATCGTTTGAGGAGT
Source organism: Ktedonobacteraceae bacterium (assembly GCA_013695595.1). Taxonomy (GTDB): domain Bacteria; phylum Chloroflexota; class Ktedonobacteria; order Ktedonobacterales; family Ktedonobacteraceae; genus JACDAE01. Next base: position 6,053 of record JACDAE010000514.1, read on the forward strand.
GATCACAGAACGCTCATCATCTATTTGAAAAATGTGCGTGAGACCTGGCAAGGATATAAACGTGCACAACGGCAACTCGTGCAAAATACCATCGAAGAGCGAAACGCGACCCTCACCAAGCAACGAGACGAGAACACGCTCACTCGCATCAAGGCCGAACTGGCAGCGCTTGAGCGCCTCGCACAAGAGGTAGACGCATCTAATATAAAAACGATGATTCAACAACTAACCACCTGGAAGGCACGCCAACGTACCCTTCCCGAAGACTTAAAAACAGCTCGCACAGATGAAACGCGTTCTCAGGGTGCGTTGGAGAACTATCAGAAAGGATATGCAGAAGCACTTACAATACAAAGTCAGGCAGAGAAACGCAGCACTCTCATCTCTCAACAATTTCGTCTGTTGCTCACCTCCTACCCCGTTGAGCTCCTTGCCGATGTTCAGACACAGATGGCGGAAAGCAGTGTGAGTTCGGAATTGCTTCAACAGGTATTGGGCAGAACCTTAGAGCCAGGAGAAAATGCCTATACACTGTTCAAGAATGAGTTAGAAAAAAATGAAGCGAAAACACGCAATGGACTTTCTCAATCATTCATTGAAGTGAATAGCCTGTTGCATGAATATGGACCTCATTATGATGAAGCAGGGGTTGTTCGTTTTACCAATGCTGAAGAGGCGAATGCGTACGAATTGTTAAGTCGTTTGGGCGAAGAGATCCGCCAGCATGAACTCTTATTGGAAGAGAAGGAGTACGAACTGTTTCAAAATTTCCTGCTGAAAGAGATGGCAAATACCGTCGGCACACGCTTGACAGAGGCCGAGGTATGGATACAAAGAATGAATAGCATCCTTGCGAACTCTACCTTTATTAAAGAACGCTATCGCTTAAGATGGGTAGCCAGACCCCATGACGCTACTCGTCCTGGCAGTCACCTTGCTCAATACCGTGATGTGCTACGCCGCCAAGCAGAGACATTCAATGAGGAGGTGATTGATGCGCTTATCCATGCATTTCGACAAGAGATTTCCAGTTTGAGAATCCTACAGTCCACCAGCGGTAGTACCGCCACATTTGCCGAAGCACTGATGAGCATCCTTGACTATCGTCGCTGGTTTCAATTCGAGATTGATGTTCTTCATGATGAAGGTGCACCTCAGCATCTCACCAACAAATTTTTTCGCAGAGGGAGCGGTGCTGAACAGTATATTGCACTCTATATCCCATTCTTCGCTGCGCTTTCGGCCCTCTATGAAAGCGCGGGTAAAGGAGCACCACGTCTCATTGCGTTGGATGAGGCTTTTGATAAAGTGAGCACGGCGAATACCCGAAAACTGCTTAATTTCCTGGCAGAACAGAACTTTCAATGGATTATGAGTGGTCCAAGCGTAACAGGCGAGGGGACAACACTTCCAGCCTGCGTCAAATACACCATGTTTTGCAATAAAAAAGATGAGTTAGCTGTCGGTTTCCCCTCGTTCTGGAGTAGCAATCCTGCTGTTGCCAAAGAAGTACAGGCTGACAGATGAGCCAACACCCTGTAAATACCTTGAGCCTGCAAAAAGCTATCCTATTTTTCAAACAACCAGCCTGGACACGCTTGACTGAAGCGCTCTACATGAAATATATCGAGTATGGCCGGGTTGGAGGTCAGGTAGTCCTGCAACAGTGTACGTCAGAAGAACAGCGTGAGATCTCACGCTTTCTCGGCAGGCCACTTCCTTCAGCAACAGATCTCTCAGTACGCCTCACTGATTTCCAACAAGCACTAGCCAAAAGTAGCTTTGCCTGTGAGCTTCCCATATTGCTGCTAGCCCTCTTTCCCGAACGTTCGCATGTCACCAAAAAACAACAAAAAGAGCAAAAAGCTCTTTTTCAGCAACAGTTTTCTAAAGATCTCTCCTTGCTAATCGAGAGTTTGCCAATAAGTTCCATAGGAAGATCCTGGCTGGTAAATGGCAATCATGGAAGAGATGCGCTCTTTCGCCAACATAAAAATGAGTCACGAGAAATGCAGAAGCAACTTCTACAAGTGCTACAGCTCATTGTGTCTGCACTTGATCGGCTACCACCATCTCCATCTTTTCAATCCTTGTCACATTTTGCATTTGACATCAGTGGAGATCCCCATTTTTTTGATGCAAATACAGCAAATGGGCGACTCTTTCTGTCTGCCCTGGCGGATCTGCATGATCTGGAAGTTTCTGAAAACGTGGTTAGGAGAAGTGAAAAAGAGATGCTGGATCTGGAAACGTATCCGGATGAGCAAGATCACTGGAGACATCTCCTTTATTATGAAGCAGGTCTCCTTGTGGATACAGTCTCGTCAACGGTAGCCGTATTTCATTTGAAATATGCTCAGGAGCAGAGCGGTCAGACTGATGCACTCATCACTCATGCAGGCAAACGTGTATTAGTTCTCCCACTACGCCAATTACTCGGCTGGAAAAAAATTCTCCCTTCCTCAAAGCGAATCTACGTGTTTGAGAATCCTCAGGTCTTCGAAGTAATTATTGATGAATTGCTAAAGCTATACAACACACCAGGTAATTCAAAACAAGAAATATTGCCAACCCTCGTTTGTACGTCTGGTTGGCCAAGCGTTGCATCTATCCGTCTCCTTAATCTCCTGACACAATCTTCCCCTGACATTCAACTCTACTATAGCGGCGATTTCGATATACAAGGATTACGTATCGCAAGGTACTTCCTGGCCCGTTATCCACAGCAATGTCTTCTCTGGCGTTTCGATCCGTTTTCATATCTCACGGCATTACATCATCGTGGAGTGATATTCGAGACAAACGAAGTTGCTAGCCTCCTCAATCTTCCAGAAGTTTTTTCTGCTCTGGTAAAAGAAATGCAGCAAGAACGAAAGAAGGCATATCAAGAAGGTATTACACCGTTGCTTCTGGAAGATATCCGATCCATTTTATGAAAAGAGATCGATAACCCCTAGAAACTCCCTCCGAAAATCGTGTTGCGAGCGGCCTGCCGGACAAGCGAAACCCATTTTCATCTCCTTCTCTGGCTCACAGAGCGATTCTGACATATCTTGCCTATTGCGTGGCGCACTCATCTCAGGACGCGTCAGCCTCGCAAGAAAGAAATATGGCAACATGGGCTTGACATGAAGGATACACTTGAGGCTGAGGACACCGTTTAAAGAGAAGGAACACCCATTATGGCTGCACCAATTTATCATTGATGAGGTACGGTACGGTGAGCCTGATCCCGAATTTGACGAGCAGATGAAACAGGAGCAACGGGTGCAACTTCGCAAAATTGCTTCGAAAGAAGGTGATCGCTTTCTCTACGAGTATGACTTTGGGGACTCCTGGCGACACGAGATTACGGTTGAGAGCATTGAACCCATGACCATAGATACCTATTCTATTCTGCAATGTTTTGATGGAGCACGTGCTTGCCCACCCGAAGACTGTGGGGGAGTCAGTGGATATGAACAGTTGTGTGAGGCATTACGGGATAAGCGTCACCCCGAACACCATGAATTGCGAACATGGGCTGGCAAGCACTATGATCCGAAGCTTTTTTCGTTACAGGCAGTGAACTCGGCATTGGATTTGATGATTTCGTTGGGATTGGTGGAATATCCGCAGCGTGAGCCAACGCATCTCTAGTTGTATATGTAATTACGAGCTGTCGTATTTTTAGATGCGCTCTGTGTTGTCGAGAGTCCGTTTCCAAGCTAGCAAGAGGAGAGGATACAAATAGATACGGCATTTCATGACCCCATATACAGTATCACTCCATTGAGGAGGAGATGATCGTGGAAGAAAGGGAGCTGTGGATGGAAGATGAGGTCAAATTGGTAACACGCGAGCAGTATACCGAGATGCTTATTGACGCCTCCTTCAAGGATGCGGCGGAAATCGAGTTTGGTTTACTTTCTTGGTGCGAGCACCATAGCGCAACATGGCGCAAGCAGGGATACGATGATATGTGGATTCGCCAACGCATTGGAATGGCACAGGGTAGTCGAGGGCTTCATCGCACCCTTAAGGAACAGGGATTGAGCATGCTGGAGATCCGTGAGATGCTTTGGAAGGCATATGAAGAGTATCCAGTCTTTTCCTGGAGAATCGTTGTATCATCAACTCCCCCCGTAATCCGTCCTTTATAATGCTTTACTTCGATACAGAAGAGATTGCCTCGCGTATAGACGAGAAAGTCTGCTTCAGGAGGATTCTTGCGTCCGTTGGAAATGGGAAGGACCGGATTCGTCACGCGACTGACGATGCCAGGTCCTTCAAGGAAGCGACTGGCGTACTCTTCTCCCAATGCACCAAAGAGAGAACGATGATCCAATTGAAGTTGGGCGGTGGTGTCCAATGCTCTGGTGAGCCGTCGTAGCAAAGACATGTGTGCCATCCTAGTGCGCTTTTTGTATGCAGGGAACAGGCCATAGGGTCTTGAAAGCGAAATCACTTCTCATTGTAAATAATCGTACCATGAAAAGAAAGCATGCCACAACCCGAAATGTAAGGCGATATCCTCTCTTCAAACACCCTATCGCTCTGTTCACTCATTTTCTATTTGGCAATTGTGTTGAAAGAAGAGGAGAATTAGAACGCACGGTCTTCTTCACTAGTTGACACAGATGTTATCCACAGGTTATCCACAATCTGCGTGAGCACCTTTCTGTTTTCGAGGCAATAACGACTGGTAGCTTCAAACGCAAACGTGGACAGGTGTACTTCGTCTACGTTTACGTTGGTGATTTCTTCGTTTCAGCTACCCGGTAGACGCTTTACTGAGCAGCATCCACGTCCATGTTTGCGCTGGACCCTACAACGACATCGATGAGAAGGATGCGTTGCCTCGTCATTAGAACGAGAGAAAACCATGGCTCGTCGAAAACAGGGGAAGTTTTAGAAATTTATCCCTGTTTGACTGCTTGAGCTGCCACTTTGCCTAGACCGTAGGTCAACCCTCGTTCAAACTCAAATGAACCATCATCGGCGTCTGTGAATGCATGGGTTGCTTCATGGAGCAGTGTTCCTGCATAGCTTTCTATGGTACGCAGTTGATCGCGCCGAATAACGATAGAACATTCATTTGGATCCCAGATACCCAGGACTTCATTGCCGCTAGCATCTATGCGCATGGTCTCTGAAATACGGATTTCGCGCACTTTTTTCAGCAAGGAAGGTTTGCCCAGGAGGTGAAGAAGAGGGTGTGTGAGTGCAAACACCTGCCGCTCACCTGGCAGTAATTGATCAGAGGAAACATAGTGAAATTGAAAGCTGCGATCCCACTCTTCGCGATATTCCCCTAGATCACGAAGAGGTTGTCCTTGAATATCTTTGAGCTGAGGTAATTTGAGGGCAATAGATGTTGGGACAACAATGACACGATATCCATCCTGTTGAGCATGTGTGATGAGAGAACTTCCCATGCGTAATTGTTCTGCAGTCAGGAAAATCACCTTTTCGGTTGTGTTGAGAATACGGCAGGCATGTTGAGAGACATCGGTCCACTGCAATTCGTCGTGAAGAGAGCCAGTTTCAAAATTTTTAAGGTCTTGTGCCAGCGCCTCTGCAACCTTTGCTTGTGAGCATTCAAGCAAGATGGCCTTCACACGATCAGTGTAGGCAGATCGTCCTACATTCGAACGTTCCCGATTTAACGCTTTGCGCAATGCCGTTGTGAGGGAGGTGATGTTATAAGAAAACAGGAAATTGTCTTCTTCGGCTATACATAAGCCATTGACATAGATACGGGACTTTTTGCTCCGTGTCTGCAGGACATCACCATATTTTGTTTGTTCGAGTATTTCATCCCCGCTGTATTTAAGAAAGAAGTCTTTCGCCTTTGCAATATCTTCATCTTTCACCCCTGAAAGAACAAACTCCGTCCCAATCATGCCAGGATGAGAAGACGGGGAGATGAGAGCATGCAACGTCATGATATCAATAAATCCATGCTTAGCGGTTTTGCTAATGGTGATATCTCCGTACTTGGAATAAATGTGTGTCTGGATATGATGGCGATCACATGTAGCCAATGCGTCCTTTAAGCCAACACCAAATTTCCCAATGACCAGCCCTGGATTTTCCAACTTCTCCTTATTCTCGTTCTGCGTAAGGTGTTCATAGCGCAACCCTCGCCCGCTATCTTTGATATGCCATGCGCCCCCAGTATCTTTGAAAATAACTGGATCAGTCGTGTTCGTCAATGCTTGCTCATCCAAGGCATTTGCAATGATCTCACGTAAAGCATGAGCAACGGTCCAGTGTTCAAGAACTCGCTCAATGTTTAAGTCAAATTGTCGTGTTTCGTTATCCATCGTATGAACTCTCCTGTAACTACCGGATCTTCTACCGCTTTGTAGAAGAACCGAAGCATGGATAAAATAAAGGGCAGGAAGCCAGAAGATGAACGGATCCAGCTTCGAGCAGAAAACCAGAGGCTGTAAGGGTAGATAGAACAACAAGGCGAACTGATCTTGCCTTTGTAGTAACATGCGCACGTGCTAGAGGAGCAGTACAACGGCTCGTTGCTACCCTCCTCTGATCCTCACACAGCCGAAAAGGCATAGCTTACCCCTTTCTCAAACAGGCATGATACAAAACTTGACTATCGAAACAACCAAATAGCAGTTGTTACACTTCATAAAGATGTACTCTAGTTTTGGAATAGACGATACTCTATTTTTGTGCATCTTGCAACACTCTGCCCATCCTCCTTGTCTCATCAAAAATTGGCTCATCATCACTTCCAGTGGAAAATAAACGATCTTTCGTCGTATTGTCATTAGATTCTAGTCAAAATACAGTCAAACGCCATATACTCTTTGGGTTAAAAGAAACAATTTCCGCGTATCAAAGCTCTATTTTGTGATACTATACCACATACTACATTGATGTAGGAGAATATGATTGCTGCTTTTTATGGAACATTTATTCTAAATCGTCCCTTAAAGCTGTAATCATTTACTCAGTTGCCTGGATCATCTCTTGACTTTGTACACAATTTGTGGTATTTTTATTTCGTTCACAAATTGTGTACATCGGAGGTTGTAAAATTCTATGGTTAATGACGTTCTTTTGGGGCTACGAGCCCTGGCTTCTGTACGGCAAGCGAAAGGTGATGGAGCGCTTGTTCTCAGCCCTGATCCTCTCTCTTTTGAACGAACAGAAGCCCCCAATGAATTTGACGGGAATGCTATTCAGGGCCTCGTCCTTGAACCGCATGAGAATGACCCTTTTACGCTCTGTTCTCTGACAAAACGGAAGCATACGGCACAGATCGAGGCATTCTGCGACGGCACACGTTCCACCTACTTTGTAGGATACGAGAACGATCTGCCAATTATCTACACACGAAATGCTTCTGTCGTCCGTACACGTGACAGAACGAGTGGTTATCATACGAGCTTGTATGGTATTCAGCGTCATCAAGCCATGTTGCTTGCTCCATTTGGTCAGTTTCCCTCATTGATCTGTCTAGCCTATGAACGGTTGAAGCTTTATTCTAGCTCTCTAGCGGATCTCTGTTGGACAGGGGTGGAAGAGGGGTATAGCCCAAAGCCATCAGAGATGGAAACGATGGGAAATCAAGCATGGTTACGAAGAGCACGGCGTCGAGCCAGGTATTTATTGGATCTTTCTGAACAAATTACCTCTGTTACTGGAGCACGGGTGTTGCGTGAACAGGATCCAACGGGAAGAAGCTGGTTGCTGAAAGATGGCTCCCTCTCTCAGTTTAGACGCGAGTATCTCCACCAGGCAGAACCTTTACGCAATATCGTCTCCTGTGTCAAAACACATCCGGTCTCCTATTTTGGTATTGAAGGAGAACGACAGCTACGACAATTGGAGATCGGTGAGCGGAGTGTGGCTTTTTTGCCACGTCCGACGTCGCAGAAACGCTATTCGTTGGGAGAGACGAAACGCCAAATGGTTTCCTGGTATCTGCG
>JACDAE010000547.1 GCA_013695595.1 Ktedonobacteraceae bacterium
GCCGATACCGATGGCGTCTATTTTGCCGTGCCACAGGGTTGGAGTGAGGAACAGGAGCGTGCGCTGGTGAACGAAGTTGGAGCGCACCTGCCAGCGGGGATTCGCCTGGAATACGAGGGCCGCTATCGTGCCATGTTCAGCCACATGGTCAAAAACTATGCGCTGCTGACATATGATGATCGTTTGATCGTGCATGGAGTTGCCCTGCGCTCAAGCCGGGCCGAGCCATTTGGTGAGCGTTTTCTGCATCAGGCTCTTCTCTATGTTATGACCAACGATATTCCCGGCCTCTATCAGATATTCCAGCAGACTGTGCACGATCTGCGCACACGTCGTTTGCCCGCCTCAGATCTGGGAGCAAGGGTGCGGCTTTCTAAGACGCCGGAAGCCTATATGCTGGCGCGGGCCTCGCATCCTGAGCCGCAATATGAAGCATTACTGGCCGCCGGACGTACGCGCTGGCATCCAGGCGAGCGCGTACGTTTTTATCGCACCGGTCCCGGTTCCTACACATGGTTGCCAGAAGAGACCGACGAAGCTCCTGCGGGCGAAACGTGGGACGACACAAACGAATCTGAAGAGAATTCCTCTCCTGCCATCCGGCGTTCTGAGATTGGTGCACGACGAGATTATGACGTTGAACACTACCTGCATGTGCTGGTCACATCGTATGCAGCACGCTTACGTAGAGCGTTCGCGCCCGAAGATTTTGCCCAGCTTTTCCGTGTCGATGGGCAGCAGGGCCTCTTTGATCAACCAATCGATACCATTCAACCACGCTGGATCCGTTGCATGTAAATGTTATTTGGGGCGTTCCTCCACCCAACCGTGCTCTTCATAGAAATTCAGACCTTGCTGCATCGCCTCATCCGCCGTCAGGTAGGGGAGGAGGTGACCGACCAGGGCCTGTTTTGCTTTATAGCGAGCCAGATTGGCCCAGGCCTGTTCGTGCATCATGTGGAACGCGATCAGTGGATCGCCAATCGTTGACTCTAGATACGAGCGTATGCGTGTGATCTGCTTCTGCTCTTGCTTCGATAAGTACTGCTTGTTGCGCGTGAGCGCGAATGTGAGCAGGTCATCATCATGGAGCAGACCCAGATGTTCTCCCTGGAGTATCAGGCGCAGACTATACGCTAATTCAGGATCTAACGTCGCAACATTCATTTCGGTATCATCGCGCATACCCCTGTTATTCAGGTTCCCTGAGCCAACCGTTGTCCACACGTCATCGACGATTGCTACCTTGGCATGCACATAGATGGGGCGGTAATGCTCGGTGCCATTGTCACGCATCGATGTTGCCAGGGTAAATGCCTGCACGCGTCCCTCTTCTACCGCTTGAGGTGCTTCGTTGCGCAAACGAGCGAGACCTGCATCACTGAAAGCGCGACCCACGTTGGGGTGGTCTGGTAGCACAATTGCCATACTTGCACCGCGCTGGAGAGCGGTACCGAGCAGGCTAATATTTTGTACCATCTCGGCGTTATCGGAGCCGACAAAGGGGATATCAATACCGATAAAATTACGTAGCCAGAAATATTGATTCTCCAGGTAGACAAACTCTTGAATATTACTCAATGCGTTTTTATAAAATTGGGCGATGCCGCGAATGATCAGCGGCTTAAATCTGTAGGTATGTTCGGGAATGGTGCGTGCGATCTGCATGATCGTCTGGCTTTCCAGAGGTGCAGGGAGAGGATGTTCGGGCACGAGACGCTTTTTATCTCCATGATGGCGGTGTACCACATCGTTCCAGCGTTCACGGAAGTTCAATTCCACATCGCTTGCGGCTGGTCCCTCGATCAGTGAATGCGCGTCGTGCCAGGGATGGGGCGTGATTCCTTGATCTGTTTGGCGTAATGGTGTGGAGAACGGATGGCTATGTGTATCCCAGCGATCGAACTCGCCGTGAAATTCAATCAACGGATCGACGCCGCCCACAAAGGCGTAGCTGCCGTCGATGATTGCGATTTTCTGATGTAGCGATTCGACCGGATGG
>JACDAE010000563.1 GCA_013695595.1 Ktedonobacteraceae bacterium
GGCTAACTGAATAGTTACTATATAGCTTTGCCATTGGTGAATTTACTTTATGAATTTAACAAATATCATCACTGGCTCCCCTTTTATATCAAGCCAAAAGGGGAGCTAGTGATGATATTTGCAGAGAAATGATGTGTTAGACTTCTACTTTTACGCCATGCCAGAAGGCAATATAATCTTTAATCTGTTTCGCCGCATCCTTTGGTTCGGGATAATACCAGGCGGCATCTTTATTGACCTGCCCATCGACCTCAAGTGAATAATAGCTGGCGAGACCCTTCCATGGACAGGTTGTATGGGAGGAACTCTCCTGCAGGTATTCTTGTTTGACCGCTTCACGTGGAAAATACTGGTTGCCCTCGATGACAACACAATTATTGCTTTCGGCAATCGTCACACCATTCCAGGTTGCTTTTGGCACTGTCTAATACTCCTTCTAAGAATGTCAGCGTGAGGACAAATACGCCCCACTGACTACACACTATATTGTATAACGCTCCTTCAAGAGACGATGAGCTATGCGTGAATGGGTCACAACACCATTATAAGATATAGATAAGTGATGATACAATGCGTAGTGAATGGCCCTGCTGTGTGCATTGTCGTTGCAGATAGGCCTGGTTATTAAGGAGAAGCAACTCAATGAAGATTCTGCGTACGCCCGATGAACGTTTTGAAAATCTGCCTGATTATGCTTTTGTTCCTCACTATATAGAGACGAGTGGCCTCCGTATTCATTATGTTGATGAAGGACCGCGTAATGCCGATCCCGTTTTACTGCTGCATGGAGAACCATCCTGGTGCTACCTCTACCGTAAAATGATCCCTGTGATTGTGGCGGCAGGTTACCGTGTCATTGCTCCCGACCTCGTTGGTTTTGGACGTTCAGACAAGCCAGAGCAGCGTGAAGACTACACCTACCAGCGCCATGTAGAGTGGATGCGTGCAGTCATTGAGGCGCTTGATCTGCACAATATCACCCTCTTCGGGCAGGATTGGGGTGGCCTCATAGGTCTGCGTCTCGCGGCTGAGAACGAGGAACGCTTCTCGCGCATTGTGGCCTCGAACACCTTCCTTCCAACTGGTGACATACACCCAGGTAAAGCCTTCTTACGCTGGCAGCGCTATTCTCAGGAAATCCCAGTTTTCCATGCAGGAGGCATTATCAAGGGTAGTTGCATTATCAAACCTTCACCTGATGTTATCGCAGCCTATGATGCGCCATTTCCTGATGACCGTTATCTCGCGGGTGCACGCAAGTTTCCGATGCTCGTTCCTGTTACACCAGATGATCCTGCCTCGGTGCCCAACCGCACGGCCCTGAAGGTGCTTAAACGCTGGCAGAAGCCTTTCCTGACCGCTTTTAGCGACTCTGATCCTATCACACGAGGGGGAGATCTCTTCTTTCAGGCCAATGTGCCTGGTACAAAAGGGCAACCTCATGTAACTATCGAGGGGGCAGGCCATTTTGTGCAGGAAGATAAAGGTCCAGAATTAGCAAAGATCATCGTAAATTTTCTTGCTACATAGTAGCTAAGAAGCATGCATGACATGCCAACACTCTTTGGCGATCTGCCAATCCTCTTCTGTATGCACAACCAGAACGCGTACCGCTGAGTCTTGTGTGGCAATATCCTGATCGATCGGCGAAGCGGCATTCTTCTCCTGATCGAGCTTGAGATTCAGGAAGCCGAACGCCTCACAGGTTGCTGCACGTACCTCAGGCGCATGCTCGCCCACACCAGCGGTAAACGTCAGGACATCTATTCCACCCAGTGAGGCTACCATTGCACCGATGAAAAAGCGCAGGCGATAGATAAACATTGCGATGGCTAGCTTTGCACGCTCATTCCCTTCAGTGGCAGCCTTCTCAACCTGGCGTAGATCGTTGGAGACGCCAGAGATGCCCAGAAATCCAGATTGCTTGTTGAGCACCTGATCTAGCTGGTCGGCGGTTGCCTGTTGCTCTCTCTGCAAGTAGACCAGGATGCCGGGATCGACTGAACCGGTGCGTGTGCCCATCATCAAGCCATCAATTGGTGTAAAACCCATCGTGGTGTCAACACTATGCCCGTGTTGGATGGCTGCTAGCGAACAACCATTGCCAAGATGGCAGTTGACGATGCGTAGCGAATTGAGGTCTCGCCCTAGAATGTGTGCAGTACGTTCAGCACAATATTGATGGCTGGTGCCATGGAAGCCGTAGCGCTTGATATCTTGCTCATACCAGGAATAAGGGCCAGGATAGACGACCCTTTCAAGCGGCATCTGGCTATGGAAAGTTGTATCGAAAACAGCAACCTGGGGAACATCTGGCAAGAGGCGTTCCATTGTCTCGATTCCCTCCAGATTGACCGGATTATGTAGTGGTGCGAACGAAGAGACGCGCTTGATCTCCTCTTTTACTTCCGTTGTAATCTTGACACTTTCAGTATAGTGAGGCCCGCCATGGACGACCCGGTGCCCGACCAGTTGAATGTCGGTGGGCTGCTCAATGACCTTTGTTTCGCCGCTCCACAATGTTTTAAGCATCTGCTCGACGATTTCAGCACGCGATCCCACTGAGATCTCCTTTTTGATGGTCTGCCCATGAGCAGGAGTAATCTCAATGGTGGCGGTTCCTTTTTCCTTTGTCCAGTCAGCATTGCCTTCCCAGAGGGGCTCAGGTGGTTGTGTTGGTACTGTATCTCCAATCTCGTACAGGCGGCTCTTCTGGCTGCTAGAGCCCGCATTCAGGACGAGTATTTTCATATCTATCTTCCTTTGTTATACAAAATAAAGTGCCTCTAGCATATGTTCTTTATTGTATCATGAGTGCACAGCCATCCTTGCCCTATGTCGTGGAAGGGACCTGAACCCAAAGTATACACACGAAATACCAAAGATGAAATAGAGATAAAGTAATATGTTCAGGAGTAATATAATGTTGCAAAAAACCAGATTTGCTGTACAGTATGTGCATATTGGCGAACGCCGGGTACGCTATCTCGTTGCGGGCGAGGGTGAACCTTTAATTCTAGTACACGGTTTATCTGCTTCGACACTCTGGTGGATACGCAACGTACCCGAACTCGTGCGTCATTATCGCGTGTATCTGGTCGATCTGCCCGGCTTCGGAGCGATGAGTTTTCCACGTAGTCGCTTCGTACTAGCGAACGCCGCCTCCTGGCTACTCAGTTGGATGGAGGCAGTTGATTTGGAGCGTGCTCACCTTGTTGGTCATTCTATGGGTGGCTATATCTGTCTGTGGATTGCTGCTCACCATCCTGAAAAGGTCAACCGTCTGGTTCTTGTTGCCCCATCCGTAAAAGCCCATGTGCGAACTGTCGTTGCGTATATTATCCCCCTGCTGGTTGGTCTACGTTATAGTCTGCCCAGTTTTCTAGGAATTTTATGCTTTGATGCCTTGCGTGCAGGCCTTGTGACGCTTGTGCGTACGACGCGTGACCTGATTGCACTGGATGTGCAAGAGGAGATACAAACCGTCTCTGTCCCAATCTTACTCGTCTGGGGCGAGAATGATACGCTGGTTCCACCCACACTTGCATATGTGTTGCATAAAGAGATCGCCCACTCTCAGCTCGTTATGTTAAAGAAGGCCAGCCATGTCTGTATGTATGATCGTGCCCCTGAATTCAACCGTGCTGTTCTGGCATTTCTGCAATTTGACGATAAAAAATGAGTTGAGATTAGAACGAACTTTTAGCGTAAAATTTAACCATTTCGCAACCTTATCGCAACAAGATAAGAATATATATTCTATGATTCATATGCTATTCTCTTTCTGTGAGGTAAATACATATATCTCATTTTAGATATGTTTAGTGGGAGGGAATACAAAAATGTTCCAAGATTATGGTAACGTGCATCAATCAGGTAAAAATGGTAGTTCCACGTCGGGAAAAACGCCTATTAATGGCAAAATCAAATGGTTGTCGTTAATAGCATGTCTGGTTGTACTTCTGGTTGGTGTGTTAGCATTGGCACAGGGAGCGTTTTCGAGTACGCAAGGTGCCCATGCAGCGTCTGCTAAGCAAGGAGTCAAATCTCCAAAACATGGTCATTCGCCCTCGAGTCCGGGAAAGTCGAAACCTGTATTGAGTGCCTCGCCGCTCAGCCTGAGCTTTAGTGCTTCAACTGGATCACCGACTCCTCCTTTTCAAACTGTTATTGTTAAGAATGGTGGTACAAGAGCGCTGTACTGGCATGCTGCTGTTAGTACAGGTGCTGCCTGGGTAACTACTTCAGATCAGAAGAGCCAGCCTCTAGGGATAAGGACGACGCTGGATCAATCAGGGCAACTGAAAGTCTATGTGAACGCAACCGGTTTAAAAGCCGGTACATATATGGCTCACATAACATTGACTGGTACTGATCAGCAGAGTCAGCCTGCAGCAGGAAGCCCACAAACGATCACGGTGACGCTCACTGTTTCGTAATAGAGGGTGACATGGAGTGGCTTCCCGGTAGTGTTCTACTGCCGGGAGCCTGAGAAATGTTAGCTTTGCTTGCTGGTTGGTAACGTACTTAGTTGTTCCATGAATTGGAGCATGATGGAGTAGTCTTCGTTGTGCCCTTGTGCCAGTGCGGCGGCATACATCTGTTCAGCCGCAGCGGTAGCGGGCATAGGAACGGAGAGTTCCGCAGCTATGCGCATGATCAGGCTAAAGTCTTTACGCATCATCGGGAGGGCAAATGTGACTGGATATTCCTCGTTTTTAACGTTCGCCAGTTTAGCTTTATGCGCGGGTGCGATAGCCGTTGTCTGCCCAAGTACATCAATGAGTTGTTGTTTGTCCAGACCTGCTTTTTCGCCCAGGGCCAGTGCTTCTGCAACCGCTTGCATGCCCAGGCCGAGAATATGGGGCTTATTCTGTGACGTGTTTGTTGTCATTGTAGTTGTCCTCTTTTCATCGTTAGCGAAGAGTTGAATTTCTAATGCAGAAGTAAATAGTTTCTTATATCAGGAACACGATGGAGATGTACAGGTAGGTAACATAGCACGTAAACTACTTGATCTTATTCAGTATGCTCAGAATATCCTGGTGGTGGCTTTTGTCAGTCGTGCTGGTTCCATCTGAGAGGAGGTACCTTTTGTCTGGATCAGAAGAAGAATTTCTTATGATCAGGCATTCAATGAGTGGGTGAACTTCTATAACTTGTTGTGGCGACATAGCTTTCGGAGAAGGAGCACAACTTATAAAGATTGAATACGATACCAGTAGTAGTAAAGTTCGCAGAAGCCAAGTTTTGTGTACAAATGATGTGCGACTTGATTGGTGTTGACGACCTGCAGGTACGCGTGCCTGGCACCATTTTGCCTGGCCTGTTCTAACATAGCTATTACTAGTTGTGTGCCATAGCCTTTGTTTCTTTGTTGTGGATCCGTCACGATGTCGAACAGGCCAAAAACAGCGTTTTCCAGCACTCCTAAGCCGCAAGCAACGGGAGATCCAGCATGGAAGAGAACCGCACATGAGAAGTCGGGTATAACGCGTTTCAGCATCTCATGATGGGAATGATGGTGCTCAATGGGGTCTTGCTTGAATTGGCAAAAAAGGGCTAACCATTCTGCAAGTGGAACATTATGTAGCATTGGGGTGTGTGTTGTTGGGCCAGAGGCGAGTTCTGTGGTCAATATGCGTGTGTGATCGATGCGCTGATACTGCCGTTGCGCTAGAAGAGCATCAAGTTCGTGAGAGGCGGGAGAGAATGATAGGAGGCGGAAGATTGTGGGTAGTTGCTTTTTGTGATAGAGGTTCTCACATGCAACAATTTTTTCTTGATCTGGAAGAAGAGAAGGATACAGGGGGGTGATGGAATTTGCACGTTTCGTGTAGCCTTCTGAGAAACGCATGGCCCATCCATCAAAGAGCATCTGTTGAAGGGCCGGCCAGCTATTCAATGAGGCTTCTTCGATGCGTCTCTCTAGCATGTCTGGTTGATCTCCATAAAACTGTAGTTGGCACAATCTATTGATGTGTTTATCCTCTCTACTATGAGAGAAACCTTTCAATAAATTTGATGGGTGTAATGATGCTCTTTAACAAATTATGATGAATATTGGTGCCCTAACCTATTTCGCGCGTTTGACGATGGTTGGGGCACCATATTTGGGGATATCCCTATTGGTTGGCATCAATGAGCAAGTACATGCCGCCTATGCTTGATACCGCACATTTGGCTTCTAACCTGTGTAGGCTTGAAATCGAAAAAACTATCCATCTAATGTGCTGGTATCACCAACGGGTTCGCCGAGTTCGCGTGCGCGGATGACGCGACGCATGATTTTACCGGAGCGCGTTTTCGGCAAGCTGGGTGCGAACTCCAGCTCGTCGGGTACGGCGAGGGCACCAACAGTTGTACGGACGTGCAGCTTCAGTTCCTTCTCCATAGCTTCAGATGGCTCAAAGCCCTGTTTGAGGATCACGAAGACCTTTACGTGTTCGCCCTTCAGCGGATCTGGCTTGCCAATGGCGGCAGCTTCAGCAACGGCAGGATGGCTGACGAGGCTGGACTCGATCTCCATTGAGCCGAGGCGGTGTCCGCTGACCTTGATCACATCGTCAACGCGGCCCTGAATACGGAAGTAGCCATCTTTATCTTTCGTCGCGGCATCACCAGCGAAATAGACATCGGGGATGACGTTCCAATAGGTCTGCACGTAGCGATCCGGATCTTTGTAGATGGTGCGCATCTGAGCGGGCCACGGATGGCGTATGATCAGGAAGCCGCCTTTCTCTGAGCCGACGCTGACACCATTCTTGTCGACCACATCGGCCTCAATGGTTGGTAGAGGACGACTGGCACTACCTGGTTTCAAAGGGATCACGACGGTTGGACTGATCAGGATCATACCCGTTTCTGTCTGCCACCAGGTATCCATGATGGGCAATTCGTCGTGTCCGATATTGTGGCGGTACCAGATCCAGGCTTCGGGATTGATTGGCTCTCCGACGGACCCAAGAATACGCAGGCTGGAGATGTCATGCTTCTTCGGCCATTCCTCGCCGAAACGCATCAGGCCACGAATGGCTGTAGGAGAGGTATAGAGGATTGAAACCTTAAACTTCTCCACAATTGACCAGAAGCGATCAGGCTGTGGATAGGTGGGCACGCCCTCAAAGAGTACGCTGGTGGCTCCATTCATCAAGGGACCATAGACGATATAGCTGTGACCTGTCACCCAGCCGATATCAGCCGTACACCAGTAGACATCATCGGGTTTGATATCGAAAACGAACTTCGTGGTGGCGTAGACGCCAACCGCGTGCCCACCCTGAACGTGTTGTATGCCCTTCGGTTTGCCCGTGCTACCACTGGTGTAGAGGATGTAGAGTGGATCTTCGCTATCGACGGGTTCGCAAGGCACAAAGGTATCTTCGGGGATGTCGGCCAACAAATCGTCCAGGTAGATATCGCGCCCGGCTTGCATGTTAACATCACTGCCGAGGCGGCGTACCACAATAGATTTTTCAATGGTTGGCGTCTCTTTGATGGCTTCATCGGCAAGCTTCTTCAACTCGATCAATTTGCCACCACGATAGTTACCATCAGCGGTGATCAGCACTTTGGCCTCTGCGTCATTGATGCGATCACGCAATGAATTGGAAGCAAAACCGCCAAAGATGACGGTATGGACCGCGCCAAGGCGAGCGACTGCGAGAAGAGCAACCACCTGTTCAGGGACGGCTGGTAAATAAATGGCGACGCGATCACCTTTTTTCACGCCCAGGTTTTGCAGGCCCTTTGCCATGCGATTCGTCAGGATGTAGAGATCCTCATAGGTAAGTGTGCGATTGGAGCCATCGTCGCCCTCCCAATGGAAGGCTACTTTTGAGCGTGTGGATGTTTGCATGTGGCGGTCCAGGCAGTTATAGGTGATATTGAATTTGCCGCCCAGGAACCACTTGAAGAAAGGCTTCTCGGTCCATTCAAAGGTCTTCTGCCACGGCTCGAACCAATGAAGTTCTTTTGCCATATCGTCCCAGAACTCGAAACGATTTTCCAGCGACCACTTATAGAACGCGTCGTAGTCATCGAAGCCCTTAGATTTCATATATGCGGTGATATTTGCGTTCTCGACGGTGGAGGGAGATGGCGGGAAAACGCGTGTCTCCAATAAGAACGTGTCGGTGTTTTCAAAGCCAAGATTGCTCATAATAGAATGTCCTCTTTGTCTAGTCTACTACAGATACAACGGACGAAGACTGACGCTAAGTTGCTGGTGGGTGCTCTGGAGAGTGCTTCCTGGCGTGGCTACTGTTTTGGGAGTCCTGTTTCCACAGATTTCCAGGTCCCTACCGGTTCCCTGTTTATTATGTAAGGACCGGCAAACTACCGGCCCTTACGTAAAGTGTGCAAGTTGTAAAAAACGAAATGGGCCTGTTAAGCGATCGGACCCACGGGTAGCGTGAAGGCAGATTTACCGGAACTGAGCAGGCCGGCCAGCGCTGTGTACCATGCTACGATAGCAGTGATGATGCCGAGATACCCACCCAGGGTTATAAGTGCGCTTGCTCCGCTCAGATGACCAATAGCGAGGCTAAGGAAAGTCAAGGTAAGGAAGCCGAATACACCAATGAGAGCCATATTACTTTTCAGGGTACCAAGGAACATAATTGCGGTGAAGATGCCCCAGGCCAGGAGATAGAGACCAAGTGCGGACTCGACAGCTCCAGCTTTCACTAATGCGTCGAGAACTCCTGTGCCAGGAAGAAGGATAGCTGCGAATGAAAGCCAGAACGCACCATAAGAGGTGAATGCGGTGGCACCAAACGTATTTCCGGTCTTGAATTCCCACATGCCCGCACAAAACTGAGCGGCACCACCATAGAAGAGGGCGAGTCCAACAACGATCGTTGTTGCCCCAGCACTAAACCAGCCTGCATTGATGGCACTCAGAACAAACGTCGTGAGCGCGAAGCCACAGAGTCCAAGAGGGCCGGGATTTGCAATCGCTGGTGCTACATAGCTGCTGTTTTCGGATTCTGCTGCGTACTGAGCCATAATGTTCCCACCTTTCGTGACTGAACGAACGATACCGTGTACTGAATGTACAAACAGGTATAAACAAACACTGTTTAGCCCTTTAGTATCAGTTTGCACGGCGCCATGCCTATGCAAGTGGGTAGGGATGCCTTAGCCACTTCCATATGTTAAAGGCTTCAAATCAAAACATTCTACAACTTATTGTATGTACTAATGGTGGAGCGCCCCATCAAATGATAAATTGAGGCGTAAGTGACAGCGCGTAGGTGAGCAGCCGGAAAGCTCTTATCCTCCTCCTTGAAGACCTCGATGCCGACGTTAAGCGCGTCGACGTTGTCAGCATACGTTACAATTAACCCCTTTGTCAAGCCAGAATGTGTATCAGGGTATCATTTCAGAGGAACGGGCGTAGGGGCGTCACCTTGCGTGCGCCCATGTCCCAAGGAACATCGTCATAGGCCCACGGACGCACGCAAGG
>JACDAE010000581.1 GCA_013695595.1 Ktedonobacteraceae bacterium
TGGTGATGGTGCTGCCGTAGGCGTCGGTGTTGCAGGTTCCGTAGTCGGCATGGGTGTTGGAGTTGGGGTTGGTGCTACCGTAGGTGTGGGAGTTGGTGCCGTGGTCGGAGTCGGCGTTGGTGCTACCGTAGGCGTCGGTGTTGACCCTGTGGTCGGAACCGGCGTCGGGGTATCTGCTTGTATGAAAGGTGCATAGAAGCTAGTCGGCGAAGATTTTGCCGTCGCTAGCCTTGTTATGTGTGCAGAGGCCGTCACTGGTACCAACAAAATCAGCAGAAAAAGGCAAGCAAAGATAGGGAAAAAGAAAAGAAAAAAGCGTTTGAGAAAATTGACCATTATAAAGAGACTCCTACGGACAGCATCACTATCTCATTGCTAAAACGTTAGAGGGTCGAGGTATGTCACACTTTTGCGCGTTGGCGTAACGCCTCGTACAATGCAATACTCCCCGCGACCGCCGCGTTCAGTGAATTGACATAGCCATACATGGGCAGTTTAATGAGTAGATCGCAGTGTTCACGTACCAGGCGACCCATCCCTTTCCCTTCATTGCCTACCACCAGCGCCAATGGGCCACGCAGGTCGGCCTGTGTATAGAGGGTTGTTGCTTCACCTGCCAGGCCCGCAACCCAGACATTTTGCTTTTTGAGGGCGTCGATCGTGCGCGTCAGATTGGTTTCCTGGGCAATGCGTAGATGTTCCGTGGCACCTGCCGATGTTTTGACAACGGTCGCATTGATTTCAGCGGAGCGATGCTCTGGAATAATCACTCCATGAACGCCGGCTGCTTCAGCGGTACGCAGCAAAGAGCCTAGATTATTAACATCTTGAATAGCATCCAGGATCAACAGAAAAGGCGCTTCCTGCCGGCTCTCAGCGTAAGCCAGAATCTCATCTGTGCTGACATATTCGCGTTCGGCGACCAGTGCGACACATCCTTGATGGACGGCCCCATGGCTGATCTGGTCCAATCGCCCACGTGGCACAACCTCAACTGGTATCCCGCGCTGCTCCGCCTCACGCACAATCGCCTGCGTAACAGGCGCATCGCGTTGCCCCTCCGCCAATAAGAGGCGTTTAACCGGACGTACCGAATGCAATGTCTCAAGTACGGGGTTGCGCCCCCAGATATACTCAGCCATAAATCTCCCTTGAAGTTACATTTCGCAGTGCAGTATAACATATCGGTCACGCACATACGAGCATGATCTTTTGACCAACATGTGCTAGAGAGACAGGCGTTTGAAAATCTTTTCGGGGATACTTTTGACCACGAACATAATGGGACGCCAGTAGCCAGGCAGGTAGACAACGTCTTTTCCGCTCTGCATGGCATGATAGATGCCTTCGCCGACGACGCGGGGATTGGCGAACAGAAGCCCCTTCTTCAATCCAGCCGTCATCGGAGTATCGACGGTGCCGGGCTTGATGGTCACGACGGAGACGTGCGCTTTGCTGAGGCGGTTGCGCAGGCCCTGCAAAAAGGTGGTCAGGGCGCTTTTGGCCGTGCCGTAGACGTAGTTGCTGCCACGTCCACGGTCTCCCGCGACGGATGAAATGACAGCGATGCAGCCACGCTTCTGCTCCTCAAAGTAGTTTGCGCTGAGCGTGAGTAGGGAGATGATGCTGATCAGGTTTGTGTTGAGTTCTTGCAACGTCTCCGCAACGCTCAGTTCGCACTTGCGTTGATCACCGAGCGTGCCATGCGCAATCAAGAGGCGATCAAGACCCTGAAATGTCTGGACGGCTGTTGTGAGCATCTCTTCATGGCGTTCAAGCTCATTGAGATCGAGCACATAGGTCTCTACGCGTGGTGCACCACGTACTTTGAGATCATCGGCGACCGCCTGTAATTTTTCGGCATTGCGTGCCACCAGGAACAGTTCCGCACCGTTTTTCGCAAAACATTTTGCGGTCTCATGGGCAAGCGCAGAAGTTGCCCCTATAATAGCTACTCTCATAATATTTTATCGTCCATTTCCAGGTAGTATTGTTTGATTCGTGGGAAGCGCTTGCATCTTCTGTGTTGGGGTGTCATCGGATGTGACGCGCCGCCAGAAGCTCGAAGAGAATTTTGGATCGATGTAGCGGGTGAATGCCTCCCATTCGGGAAAGTATGTCTGAAAGCTCTCAGGGCTCATGCGTGCATCTTTGGCTGGATAGACGCGCCCACCGCTTTGTAGGACCAGAGCGTCAAGATCATCCAGAAAGCGTAGCGTTTTCTGCCCATGGTTGGAGAAGTCCAGGGCCAGAGTCAGGCCAGGGCGCGGGAACGAGAGCATGCCGGGCGAGGGTATCGTGCCAAATTCTTTCAGCACAACCAGGAATGAACCCTCTTTTGCACGACTGATACGCTCGATAATTTCCTTCATGACCTCGTATCCATTCTCGAATGGCACTACGCACTGGTACTGGAAAAAGCCGCGCTTCCCATAGATGCGATTCCAGTTATGCACCGAGTCGAGCGGGTAGAAAAATGGATTATATGACTCAACTTTATGGACATACTTCCCACGTTGCATGTGGTAAATAACTTCGTTAAAAGCTCTCACGGTCAGGCTATTCAGAGTAAAGGAAGGAAAATCGAAAGGAACCAGTAGCGGTAAATTTTTCGGTAATGGCTTATGGGCATACGCGGATGAATATTCGTGGTTGCCGCGCATAAAAATACCCCGCCCCTGATATTTGCCGCCCTTCAAGCAATCGCACCATGCGACGGTATACTCAAAATCTTTATCGGAGTCGGCGGCAATCTCCATAAATTCTGCCAGTGAATCGTAGCGGATCTGATCCATGCTAATATAGGGAGAACGAATCGATTTCAGGCGAAACTCAGCCCATAAAATCAGTCCGGTTAGACCGAAGCCACCGATTGTCGCGCTAAACATTTCTTTATTCTCGGTTGGTGAGCAGAGGAGGCGTTCACCATTTGAGCGTAGTAGCTCGAATTGGGTAACGTGACAACCAAAGGTGCCGGCTTTATGGTGATTTTTTCCATGAATATCGTTGGCAATCGCGCCGGCCACCGAGACAAATTTGGTGCCGGGCGTCACGGGCAGAAACCAACCGCGCGGTACAAACTCTTCCAGGATATCAGCCAGGGAGACGCCAGCCTCGCAACGCAGTAGTCCTTGCTCTTCGTCGAAAGAAATAAAGCGCCTCAAGTGGGTGATATCGAGCGAGACGCCGCCTTCGTTCAGACAACTATCGCCATAGCTACGCCCATATCCATACGGAAGCACAGACGTAGTGAAGTCAGACAAGCGTGGTATCTCATTGCGCCAGTAGAGCGGAACGACCTGCTCTGGCTCAACGGTGGGATAACGCCCCCAGGATTGCGGTATTGTATTTGTCATTATATTTTTAGACCTTACTTTTTATCCGACGCATCGAAATCATCGTATCATATAAAAACGTTTTGTACAGAGATAGAGCAACCAGATCTACCGAAAGGTATATACAATGCACGCAATTATTTTCGTCGGAGGTACCTTGCAAGCAGGTAAAGCAGTTGAGAAAGCTATTGCCAGTGCAGACCTGATCCTTGCAGCCGATAGTGGAGCTACCATAGCACTCG
This sequence comes from Ktedonobacteraceae bacterium, assembly GCA_013695595.1. GTDB lineage: Bacteria > Chloroflexota > Ktedonobacteria > Ktedonobacterales > Ktedonobacteraceae > JACDAE01. Next base: position 3,578 of record JACDAE010000581.1, read on the forward strand.
CGTATGGGTGTACGCCAGCGATTATCGTCGGCGATTTCGACTCGCTTACCCTTTCTGATGATGAGCTAGCAAGAATGGGGAGTCAGATTATTCGTGCCGAGGTGGAGAAAAATGAGACCGATACCGAACTGGCGGTCCAGGTGGCGTTGGAGCATGGAGCTGAGCGCATTACAATTCTGGGCGGCATCGGTGGAGAGCGTTTCGATCATACGATGGCGAATATGTTGTTGCTGGCGGGCTTTGAAGAGATACCTATGCAGATTGTTGATGGTCCGGCGACCTGCTGGCTCCTGCGTGGCCCTGGGAGTACAGTGATCGAGGGGCAGCCTGGAGATCTGCTATCGTTGCTGCCTCTAACAGGTGAGGCCGTGAGGGTGCGCACCACGGACCTCTATTATCCTCTCTACGGCGAGACACTCTACTTCGGCAAACCCCGTGGGGTGAGCAATGTCCTTACGAGTGAGCATGCCCATGTGAGCCTGGAGAATGGCTTGCTGCTTGTAATTCATACAAGCAGCGATGAAATCACTGAAGAGCGAGAAAATCGAGCACGAGACGATTGAATTCATCTGGGCGTTCCATATTGGGGAAATGGGCCGTACCGGCGATCACGACCTGCCTTGCTTTAGGGATCTCGGTTGCCAATCGATTATTCCCTTTGAGGACGAAAGGATCATCGAGATCGCCTATAATGGTAAGGGTGGGGACATGAATGCTATTCAGCCGGGCGATGGCGGGTGGCTCCAGAGGCTGTTCTTTGCCCAGATCGGCGACTTTATTGGTGAGCGCAATTATGTTCATTGCGTGCATGCGTGCCAGTATGGTAGGGTCGATCTGCTCTATAGAGC